>DUPN01000051.1 GCA_012838305.1 Bacillota bacterium
ACAGAAGATAGTCGCGGAAGGGAGTGGCAAAATTAGGCAGAAGTATTCACAAATTGGATATAGGGACGCTTGGCAGCAAACGCTGTCGCCTTCTGTGGAGTGGCACGCAGGAGTTCAGCAGGAAGATGTCAGATCCAAGCGGGTCCATAGAGCTCGGCCAGTAAGGTAGCCGGCTTTTTACGGTGTTTGCCTCGTCCAGGTATTATGTCGTGACGCTTATCTAGAAGAGGGACAACCAATTGCGAATACCGACACGAGTGCTGCTTATTGAGATAAGGGAGGGAGCGCCAATGAACTTGACAAAACAGGGCTCGTCACAGACAAAATCGATCGTCAAAACAACTTGTCTTGTGTTTTCCGCAATCATCGTTTTCTGGACAGGTGCCTGGATAGTTAAGATCAGTCTTGAGAGAAGCTGCGGCTGGCTGGCCTGGGGAGGCGGTCTAGGGGTCTTGATCGCTCTAACCGGCATCGGGCCCAGCTATCTTCAGGGAAATCCGTTGCTGCCAACCAAAATGAGCTTTTCCTTGTTGAATGTCATCATAATTGCTCCCACACTAGAGGAGTTCCTCATGAGAGGGGCAATTCTTGGCAATCTGTAGCGGCGATACCCCTTTTGGACAGCCAACATCATCACTTCCCTCATGTTTGTCGTCCTGCACATGCCCGGATGGTATTTCATGGGGGTTATGGTGGATAATCTGGTACAGCCAATTGGCGGTGCACTCTCGATCTTCCTGGTCAGTTTGGGCTTTGGGTATGCTGCACACAGATCCCGTTCCGTCATGGGCGGAGTCATCTCCCATTTTTCGAACAACCTGTTCTAAGGGCAGCGGAAAAGGCGACTAGTGATGCTGATGTGCTGTGGAGCGGCGTGGGATGCCCCGCTATGGCGAGGCGGCGGGTAAACGGCCAGAAGGGCCATGGATTGGGTGGAAGTACAGGCCCAAGTCACATCTGGGCAGGCCGATGCTTTGCTACAGAGGAACCGGACTCTAGCGAGGAGGAGCTTTACTACTTTTCAAGTCCGCTGCTTAAGGGATCTCGCCCGTGTTGCAGGCCAATGTTCGGCGCCCCGGCGATGAATTCGCCTGCATTTTTGTACAACACATCTGACCTAATCCGGTTTGTACCATGGCGGTTTTCCACGGGCCGTTGCGGAGCAAGTTGTTAATGTGTTTCCGGCTAGGCGGGCATCTTCGAGCATGAGCGGAGGAAGGTGGAAGGAAGAATTCTGACTACCTATCAGAAGGTCATAGATTAGCATCCCGTCGGGAGCGCCATAAGTAAACTAAGACTGTAAAGTGATTTGCGGTCTTTTTGGTTTTGGAAAAGCCACCTTGAAAGTGGCCTAAATTCTAGGGGTAAATCGTAATATGCGGTAAGGCTTGTTCGTTTAGATCTGGAAAATACGCAGTGGGACGTTCGCCGGTGAAGGTGCCCTTCTTGGCCACAACGACCATCTGGTAGTATAATGTCTGCGCCTCAGTGACTTCGGAGAGATAAGCCTCGTCGAGGTCAAGATGGAGGGTATCTCCTTTTCCATTTTCGGTCCAAGGGGTGGAGCCGATCATGATTCCGTACTCCAAGAGATGGCTGTATTCCTCAGGCAGCGCCACAGCGAATTGGCCTAACGACCCGCCACTATACACTTTGTCCGGTGCATTGATGGTAACGTCTATGGGAGTGAGTGATATCGTGACTGCCGTCATCTGTTCGCGGGGTGCATTGATCATTCGCTCCCCAATCTCAAACACTCCTTGGCTGGCATGCATCGCCGTGACCCTGTAGGCTGACTTGGCGGGGACCTCAACCGCGAGTTTTGCGATTTGTGAGTCTGGATCAATGGTGACATTTCTGTGAAGACTGTACACGATCTGTCCTTCAGGGTTGGTTTTCCAAATTCTAACCTTTGCATTTGTTGGAATGGTGTCGCCATTAGGGGTTCGCTTTAGTGTAATATCCAGCATAGTCGGGCTGTCATCAAAATGGTAGCCGGCTGGGCCAAAGCAGCCCGTAAGCAGTAAAGAGGCCACTACAGCTATCAGTATGTAACCTTTACGCATTTGTATCACCTCATCGTATTTGGTGAATCAATTGTATCATAATCAGACTCGTTTTTCCAAATTATGCCCTAACCTGCAGACTTGGCTGACGATACTGTGGCCACTGGGCACGCTATAAGCGCCATTTGCCGTCGGCTATCGTCGACTCAGAATCGCTCCACAATGAACAGCGGGTGCTCAACCTCCTATACGTTTGTCGCTACCCCGTGGCGCGGATTTCCATGTGATGGACAGACAAACATGCAAGACGTCCGTCTGGCTCAACTATTCCATAACCAATGATGATGGCGATCGTTCCGGCATCTTGGGAACTCCCAGTAGGATCACAGCCAGAAAAAAGCGTCCCGCAAAGTGAAGTTATGGTGCGACCAAACTTTCCCTACGGGACACCGCTGATTGATTATCAACTCCAAAATCAGTTTCATTCTGGCAGGGAAGAGATGAGAAAGTGCTCTGCTAATCCTCCTTACATGGCGTCATGGCTCGTGACTCGAAAATGAAGACATCACCAAGCGAACCATCATCGTAGATGGCCTGGGGGTGGGCCGGAAGGTAGATATGGTTTCCTCGAGTGTATTCATGGATGACCTTGTTCCAAAAGTGCACCGAGTTCGTATTTTTTGGGTGTCTCTTGAGTTGCCATTTCCCGGGGAACATGTCGAAGACTTGAAACGCGGCGTATTTTCCTACGCCACGATGGCGATACTTGTACATCACGAAAAACTCCGCCAACGAATAATCGATTTCTGTTTCGTCCCCTCGATAGTTGTTAACCATGGCAAATCCCGCTAGTCTCCCGTCGACCTTAATAAAGAAGGCCCATCGCTTCTCTTCTGTCCAGTAATGGTCCAGGTAGTCGTAACCGTACAAGCCTAGATGATTGACGTCTCTCAGGTCATATTGGGAGAATTCATAATCGTA
>DUPN01000052.1 GCA_012838305.1 Bacillota bacterium
GGAAATGCAGTACTTCTGATGCAGCAAGCCTATGACGGCGTAGTGTCGCCGCAGTTAGTAGCCTATGACGATTTCGACTTCAGCGGAAACCTGAATCGTTTCCCCCTCTCCAACCTGGAAAGCGACCTTAAAAAGCTCCTCCGTTCCTCGTACAGACTAAAGAAACTGCAGAAGTGGGGTCGTGACTACGCCCTCACCCACCTTTCCAGCGAACGGATGGCCAAAAAGACGCTGCAGGTGTATCGCGACGTCCTGGAGCACCCACAGAAGACCAGTTCTGGATGGCCTGAACCGGAATAGCGTAAGAGATGGCCAGTCCCCAAACTTCCCCGTTAGTGTTTCAACGGAAAAGGTTTTTATCCTCCTGCTTATTCTTTCCCTTTCACCCCGCTAAACGAACATGGACGAATGTCTGCGTCACTCTCCTGGGAATAGCAGGTCTTCAAATGGGAAGTCTATGATCGAGGTGGTGCAATGAAAAAGCTTAAGGATAGGATTTTGCTTGGTTTGGTCTCAGGTCTTGTGGGGGGTGTGGTGAAGAACATCGCAGGGGAAGCCCTGGTAAAAAGGGGATACTCCGAATACAGTGGGCCGCAGCGAGCGGCGGGAATCTTGGTTCCAGCCCACAAGATCACCACGACTGGAGGGAAGATCATCGGATGGCTGGCGGAAGCCTCCATCAGCGGACTGCTTGGCATCGCTACAGTCTATACACTGTCCCTGACGGGCAAGGACAAAGCTTTGCTTAAGGGTATCTTTCTCACTGGGGGGACGGCGTGGACGGCCCTTTACGGCGCCATGGGAACGGTTGGAGCAACCCGAGTACAGAGCCCCATGCCCAAGACCGTGATCTCCGAGTCTATCACCCACGGGCTCTACGGCGCCGCCACAGCAGCCACCGCGGCCTATTTGGGAGATGACAGCTTATTTAACGGCTCGTTCCCCTTGAGTACCAGAGGTCGCAGAAACGAGCAACCTGATCTTGTCTTGAGGCAAGAACAAGTGCAGTAAACGAAAACGTTCGGCACAAAAAAGACCGCAAGCTGCGGTCTTGTCTGAGTTATAGAGTGGCTGGGGGACTAGGATTCGAACCTAGACTAGATGAGTCAGAGTCATCCGTCCTGCCATTAGACGATCCCCCAGTACTGTTACCGAATATACCACATCCCCCCGGAAAAAGCAAGGGGGATTTCTCCCTCAAACTAACTGGAGCCCACCAGATCTTCGCTCTGCCCCTCCCTGTGATTGACAAAGCGGGCTGCACAAAACAGATAGTCGCTCAGCCTATTCAAGAATGGCAGGATGTTCTCCTCCAGTCCTTCATGGTCGAGGGCTGAAACTAAACGTTCGGCCCTGCGGCAGACGGACCTGGCCACGTGGATCAAAGCTGCCGCCTTGCTGCCGCCTGGCAGAATGAAACTTTTCAGCGAAGGTAGTTTGGCGCTGACCTCGTCGATGGCTTCCTCAAGAACCGCCACATCATCTGGAGTGACTTCTGCTCGGCCCTTTGACTGACCAGGAAAGGCCAGGACAGCACCTATTGCAAAGAGTTTCCTCTGCACCCACAGCAGATGGTGGGCTAGCCCATCCTCCGGGAGATAGGCCAGGGCTAAGCCCACAAAACTGGAGAGCTCATCGATTGTGCCATAGGCATCAACCCTTTGGTCATGCTTGGGTACAGCCTGTCCAGTTCCCAGAGTTGTGAAGCCCTGGTCACCCTTTCTTGTGTATACCACCATGTCCAACTCCCAACAGCACCGTCTATTCTTTGATCTCAACCGTCCAGTTGATCTCGGCGGTCTTATTGACCATCCCGGCCACGGAACAATACCTGTCGAGGGAAAGGCGCACCGCATCCTCAAGGGGCTTAAGGCTTAGACCGTCTCCCTCAAAGATAAAGGTCATCTCTACCTTGGTAAATACTTTGGGATAGTCTTCAGCGCGCTCGGCCCCCAGCATAATCTCGAAGTTGCGTACGTTCAAACGCTTCTTCTTCAGAATGCTGGCAACATCCATCCCAGAGCATCCGGCCAAACCCATCAACACCATCTCCATTGGACTAGGCGCTGCTCCATCGCCCCCGCTTTCCTTGGCCACGTCCATCACTACACTGTGGTTTGTTCCGGAAATCCCTACAAAACCCATTTTTCCGTTCCACTTCACCTGAGCATGCATTAGATCAACTCCTTTTCTTTCAGCATAGCGAGTGTCCGTTCAATCCTTGAACGTACTTTTTCCGATCCTAATAGCTCCAAGACATCATAGATGCCTGGGCTTACATTGGTGCCAGTTAAGGCCACCCGCAAGGGCTGAATCAGCTCGCCCATTTTGATCCCAAACTTCTCCATTCCAACCTGGAAAAGCGGCTTTAGGTGCTCTTCATTAAGTTGCGGTGCTTCCTTTATTACCTCATACACATACTGCAAGATCTCTTCGGTGTGTGGTTTGGTGAGTATCTTTTGCACAACGTCTGGTTGATAGGGATAGTCATCCATAAAGAAGTACTGTGCTGATTCAACCACGTCGGCCATGAGCCTGATCCGGCTCTGCAGTTCTTTCAGGATTCGCTGTGCATATTCCTTGACTTCAGGCGTAATCTCCTCGGGTAGAAAGCCCGCCCTCTGCCAATAGGGCAAAGCCCGTTCGTACAAATCCTCCACAGACAGGGCGCGAATATAGACGCCATTCATCCACTCCAGTTTTTGAATATCAAAAACAGCAGGGTTCTTGGACACCCTTTCTAAGGTGAACTTCTCGATCAGTTCCGGGACAGAAAAAATAGTCTGGGAATCATCATAACCCCAACCGAGCAAGGACAGGTAGTTCACCATGGCCTCAGCCAAATACCCATCCTCATGAAACTGCATGACAGAGGTAGCTCCATGACGCTTGCTCAAAAGAGCCTTGTCAGGGCCAAGAATCATGGGAATATGGGCGAACTTGGGAAGCGGGAAGTCTAGGGCCTGATAGAGTTGAATCTGTTTCGGGGTATTGGAAAGATGGTCCTCGCCGCGAATAACATGGGTGATCTTCATCAGGGCATCATCCACAACCACCGCGAAGTTGTAGGTGGGCATACCATCGGATTTGACAAGCACAAAATCGTCCACTTGGGTGGTATTATCAAACGTCACATCGCCGCGGATCAGATCATGAACCACTGTCTCGCCCTCGTCAAGGGACGCTAGACGTATGACGGGGAGGCGGCCTTGGGCCCTGAGATCCTCCTTCTCCTCGTCCGATAAATGCCTGCAGCGCCCATCATACCGCGTGGCTTGCCCCTGCTTCATTTGCTCTTGGCGTCTTTGATCCAGCTCTTCGGGAGTACAGAAACATTCATATGCCCTGCCCATCTCCATCAGTTTTGCAGCGTATTCCTGGTACAAATCCAGTCGCTGGCTCTGATAATAGGGGCCGAAGTCTCCACCCTTAACCGGGCCTTCGTCCCAGTCTAATCCCAAAAATTGCAGAGCATCTAGAATCACTTGCGTGGCCGCGTCGGTGGAACGGGCTAAATCGGTATCTTCAATGCGCAGCACAAACACACCATGGTGATGTCTGGCGAAAAGCCAGTTAAACAGGGCGGTTCGTGCTCCACCTACATGGAGATAACCTGTTGGACTCGGTGCAAAACGCACTCTCACTGTACTCATGAAAAACCTTCCTCCCAGTCATGCATAAATTCTTTGATTCTTGACTAAATCCCGGGCCAACTCGCGATAGGCCAAGGCACCGGGCACCTGAATCTTGGCTGCAAAGACAGGTGCACGCGCTTTGGTGCTCTCTGCAAAGCGGATACTTCGGGCAACAGTATGGGGAAAGACAGACAGCTGGGGGAACTCCGTATGTAAAAGAGCCAGAATCTCCCGCCCGTGCAGGGTACGGGTGTCGAACATTGTCGGCAGGAGCCCTGCGATCTGCAGCCTGCTATTGAGTGATCCTTTTACTTTGGCAATCAGCTTTAAGAGTGCCCTGGTACCCCGCAGGCTCAAGAACTCACAAGACACCGGAATGATCACCTCGTCCGCAGCGGCCAGGGCATTAATGGTCAAAAGTCCCAGAGACGGTTGGCTGTCGATCAGCACGAAATCGTATTGATCGCGGACCTCGTTGACAATGCGCGTAATCCTGCGTTCCCTGGCTGGAGCATTGACAAGCTGAAACTCAGCCAGGGACAGGTCGATGTTGGCCGGCAGCACATCTACTCCATACTCGTTGGTAACTAATATCTCCCGTGGGGGCATATTACGTACCAAACAATGATAGATAGTCTTCCCTAGATCTTCTGGCTCAAATCCGGCGTAGTAGGTTAGTCCCCCTTGGGGATCCAAGTCCAGAAGCAGGACCTTTTGACCAATATCGGCCAGAGCAACGCCTAGGTTGTAGGTTGAAGTGGTCTTCCCCACTCCGCCCTTTTGGTTGGCAAAGACGATGACTGTGGCCACATTTGTTCACTCCCCCTGGTTGCTAGAATAGTATTTCCACGGCAGTACCTAAAACCCTGCCGTCCCAGACCCAAGTGTTTGTGAAGTGAAGAGGATCTGCTTTGGCGTAAGACGAATAGTGCGGTGAAAGGAAGTGAACACATGTACAACGTATTCGTCACCCGCAAGCTGCCGGGGCAAGGTTTGGAACGACTGCGTCCCCTCTGTAACGTGACCATCAACCCTGAAGATCGCAATATCACCAAAGAGGAACTTCTGGCGATCCTTCCCGAGCAGGACGCCCTGATCTCCATGTTGTCGGATCCCATCGACTCCGAGGTTATCGAAGCTGGAAGCAAACTCAAAGTCATCGCCAACTATGCCGTTGGTTTTAACAACATTGACGTCGCCGCGGCCAGCAAACAGGACATCGTCGTTTGTAACACGCCTGATGTGTTAACGAATGCTAGCGCAGACTTTGCCTGGGCCCTATTGATGAGCACCGCACGCAGAGTGGTGGAGGGCGATGCCATGACCCGCAGCGGCCAATTTACCGGATGGGCTCCTGAACTCCTCCTGGGAGCGGAGATCTACGGCAAGACCCTGGGAATCATCGGTGCCGGGCGCATCGGGCAAGGGGTAGCTAAAAGGGCTCAAGGCTTTGATATGCGCATCCTCTATCATAATCGCCATAGACTCCCATATAATGTGGAAAAAGCATATCATATGGAATATGCTACGCTTGAGTCTGTACTGAAAGAGTCGGACTTTGTATCGCTCCATTGTCCACTCACTCCCGAGACTAAGCACATGATCGGAGCGAACGAACTCAGAGCGATGAAGCCTACGGCCATTCTGATCAACACCTCCAGGGGGCCTGTGATCGATGAGACTGCCCTAGTTCAGGCACTGCGCGAAGGAAGCATCTTCGGAGCAGGCCTTGACGTGTTTGAAGACGAACCTGCCCTGAAGCCGGGTTTGGCCCAATTGCCCAATGTAGTGTTGGCCCCTCATATCGCCAGTGCCGCGGCGGAGACTCGCTCCAATATGGTGGAGATAGTAGTTGATGCTGTCCTAGCTGTCCTTCAGGGACAGTCGCCCCAGAATGCCGTGAACCGGTAAGCCGTCTAAAGGAGGTCGAAAAATGGCAAAACGTATTTATCGTTCCCGGGAGAAAAAAATCGGCGGTGTGTGTGGTGGTTTCGCCGAGTATTTTAACATCGACCCCACCATCATACGCTTAGGCTGGGCGATTCTTGCTCTGGTCTACGGCACAGGGCTGCTCGCCTACTTGATTTGTTGGATCGTAATCCCTGATGATCCACTTTACCGCTAGCGTAACACGCTGAAAGCCCTTTAGGAATCCACCTAAAGGGCTCTTTTACTCTGAAAAGATGGCTCCCCGGGTTGGACTCGAACCAACAACCCTTCGGTTAACAGCCGAATGCTCTGCCATTGAGCTACCGAGGAACACTACCATCACTTTAGCACAGCTTTTTCCTGAAGTCAAGAGGAACACATCCCCCTTTCCTTTCATATCCTGAAATGAGCCGTTAACGAGGACAAAAAGTCCCCGCGGTATCGATATGTAAAGGAGGATTCACTTTGGAAAAAGACGACCAACTCCGTGACGAACAGGAACAGCAGGTCGAACTGACCCAAGTCTGCGGGCCTAATACAACTCCTTATGTTGTGCGTCCAGGGGATACCTTTTTTAGCATCGCCCGCCAATTTGGCGTCAGCCTAGATGCCCTGATCGAAGCGAACCCGCAGATTCCTGACCCAAGCCAGATACGTCCGGGTCAAATTGTGTGTATTCCCAGGGTCACCTGTCCCGCAGGAACCTTCGCCTACATCGTGCGGCCAGGAGACACCATGTTTTCCATCGCCCGCCAGTTTGGGGTACCGCTCCAAGAGTTGATTAACGCAAATCCACAGATTCCGGATCCGTCTCGACTTGTACCAGGCCAGACTGTCTGTGTTCCCATCTCTGCCCCACCACCCGGCCAATGCCCGCCTAACACGTTCCCTTACACGGTGCAACCTGGGGACAGCATGTTCAGTATTGCGCAAAGATTTGGGGTCTCCCTCAACGCTCTGATCGCCGCAAACCCACAGATACCGAACCCTAATCTGATTTTCCCCGGCCAGATCGTTTGCGTGCCTAGGACCACTCCAACGCAGTGCCCGCCGGGAACATTCAGTTACACTGTGCAGCCCGGGGACAGTATGTTCACCATCGCTCAACGATTTGGGGTCTCCCTCAACGCCCTGATCGCAGCAAATCCGCAGATTCCCAACCCAAATCTGATCTTCCCAGGTCAAATCGTGTGCGTGCCGGGAAGTGCACCGCCGAGTCAGTGCCCGCCGGGAACCTTCGCCTACACGGTCAGACCAGGCGATAGCATGTTCAGCATTGCCAGGCGCTTCGGGGTCTCCCTTGATGCCCTGATCCGAGCCAATCCACAGATCCCAAACCCGAGTCTGATCTTCCCAGGCCAAATCGTCTGTGTGCCCAACCGCTAAGTGATTGAAGCCTACACCTTCTGAGCATACTAGCTTCAGGAGGTGTAGGTCTTAATGATCAAGGCAGAAGTATCTTTGTATCCGGTGGAGCCCGAGGAGATCAGAAGCTTACATGGTCTATCCGCCCAATTTCTGGACGAGCATGGTCTGGACTATGATTTTCACCGGGGTAACTCTTCTCTGAACACAACCATATCGGGGCACCCCAACGAAGTGTGGAACGCTCTGCGCCATTTATTCCAAGAAAACCTCGCCCATGGTCATGATGTCGTCATGGTGACCACCATGACCTATTGGGGCGTCTTCTCCGAATAAAAACTCAGGCTCTTGCTGTTACCTACATCGTCGACAACAGTCAGCCTGTGCCATCCGGCATCCAAAGAAATCAGTATCTGGTGGACGTCATGGGTTAGACCAAGGTAAAGATGATCAAGATACCAGAACAGAGTGCTTCCCTTGGAGGCATGGGCCGCTTCGAGGGTCACCTTCTGGTATTGTCCGTCTGTATCCCGGGGAATGAAAATGCGGCTGCCCGATTGTGGGTAGACAAAACTGACAGGATCGGCCTGTCCCACTCCGGGACAATTGGGGTTATGAGGAGGGATAACAGATACTGTTCCTGATCCATGCAGGTATTGCTGCACCTCAGGGGGGTAGACGGCCTGCTGCACTGTCTTTAGATCCTGACGGTCCCAGCAGAGGGAACATACCTGGTATCTGCGATCACGAGTCACAAATAGGGTGCGTTCATAGGGTGATGCCTTCAGTGGTTTGGCAGAGCACGACTGCGTGGCTGAAACAACCTTGCCCCCCTCTTCGCGCAGGCGATAGCCCGTTTGGTCCGACACGTTGATTGCACACAGATCGTCCTCAGGGGCAGAAAACCAACTGCTATAGGGATCCGCTCCCAAACGGTTAAACACTTGAAACAGCAAGGGTGCCGCGGTGTCCACTCCCGTCATGCCCTTGATGCTTCCACCTGCGAAATTACCTACCCACACTGCAACAGTCCATTGAGGCGATACACCAATCGCCCAAGCATCGCGATTGCCGAAACTGGTCCCGGTCTTCCAGGCCAGGGGCGAACTGGAATGGAACTCCCGCCAATGCGCTTCCAAACCAGGCCTCCGCACCTCCTTGATTACATCTAACACCAGGTAACAAGAACCGGCCGAAATGAGCTGCTCTTCCGCTACCGCAATCTCTGCTGGTTCCTGAAGCACCCGCAAGGCAGAAAAGCGGCCATAGCTGCCTAAGCCTCGATAGAGCGTGCTCAGTTCCCATAGACTCGTTTCAGCGGCGCCAAGGACGAGGGAGAGCCCATATTCCTCTGGTCTCCGCTTCAATCCCTCCAGTCCCGCCCCTTCCAAGAAATAAAAAAACGGCTCCACACCAAATTCGTTGAGAAGCTGAACAGCAGGTACATTAAGGGAACGGATCAAAGCATCTCCGGCGCGCACAATCCCGGAAAACCCTTGATTAGCGTTATATGGCGTGTAACCGCCATAGCTGGTGGGAATGTCCAAGAGGACGCTCTGAGGAATGATCAGCCCTTCATCCATCGCCAAAGCATAGAGCAAGGGCTTCAAGGTGGAGCCGCTTGATCGCCTCATGGACACCCCGTCAATCTTTCCAAGGTTAGCATCATCAAAATAGTCATGGGACGCCACATAGGCCTTGACTTCTCCTGTGCGTGTTTCGGTGACCAAGACTGCTCCGTTCACAATACCCTGGGCATTGAGGGAGGCAACATAGAGCTTTAAGAGGTTCTCCGTCTGGGTTTGGATTCGGGCATTGATGGTTGTCCTAATTATGGGTCCCTCAACACTGCCAGCAAGACGCTCAGCCAAATGCGGTGCAACAAAGGGAAAAGACTGTTGACCTTGAACAATGGGCTCCGCCAGAGCCAAGTCCAGGGTGGTCTGATCAATGACTCCCGCCTCGTGCAAACTTCGCAGCAACCCGTCTCTCTTATCTTGGAGCCTCTGGACATTACGGTTAGGGTTCACCCGAGCTGGATCATTGGGCAGTACAGCCAAGGTGGCTGCCTCTGCCCAGCTCAGGCGTTCCGGTTCTTTGCCAAAATAGCGCAGAGACGCTGTATGGTATCCGATAATATTCCCCCCATAGGGGGCATGACGCAGATAGAGCTGCAGAATCGTATCTTTGCTGTAGCGTCTTTCAAGCACCAGAGCCTGGGCCATCTCGATCAGTTTGTTCTTCACTGTGCGTTCTTTCGGCTTCATCAAGCGAGCTACCTGCATCGTAATGGTGCTGGCACCACTAATAGTGCTTCGGTGACGGATGTTCTGGTACATGGCCCGAACCAAAGCCAAGGGATCGATGCCCCAATGTCGCTCAAAGCGCTTATCTTCATAGTGGATCACGGCCAGTCGCAGTTTCTCCGGCACGGGGCGCCCGCTGTCTGGCAGAATCCACTGCTCTTGGTGATTGAGAAAGATACGCAGATAGCCGCCGTCTTCGTCAAGAACCACAGTGCTGTAATCGGGGGGAAAGAGTGGTTCCTCGACCCGGCCCACCACAGCCACTCCAAGTACACCAAGGGCCAGCAGTGCGATCAAGACCAGCGGCACTTTCCACAAGGACTGCAGACGGCTCAAGACCAGTTTCATCTGGGCCATACCTCCACCATCTCACCTGAGGTGACCACCTTGTAATCATTGTTATACATGGCCTCAAGCAAGGTTGGCGGGAGGTAAAACTCACCGACCGTAACCGCGTTGATCTTTACAATAAAGTCGTAGCTGGAAGTATAGTGCTTATCGAAAAACCACATGATTCTGTCGTCCCGAATATCGACATAATCTTCCTGTCCCAGATTGTAGACATAGGACCAACTGGGCAATTCTCCTCCGACTAAGCGCAGATTCTCAATTTCCCATCCGGCGGGTAGGATCTGAACCAGAGCAACTTGGTTGATGGATTCATAGTCCTGTTGGACCACTTGATAGATGGCATAAAAGCTCTCTCCCTGCTGCACCCGGCGAATGTCAATCTCCTCTCCCTTTTCATCCACGAACGTTCTACGGAGCGCGAATCCGCGTTGCTCGGGTTGAAGATCCCCTTGTTTTGGAATACCCTCCCATTCGAGGGTGGCAAAGACCGGGACTTTGGAGGTGTTTGTCAAGACGAGCTGGCTGGCATCGCCGGCTTCGATTTGCACCCGCAGCATCAAATCGCCAGGGTCCCCTTGCAGCTCCATGTTTTCGCCGCCTACGAGCCCCACAAGCCCACTCAGGAGTGGCGGATCCTGCCTGATCTCTTGCATATACTTGGTCATGGCCATCAGACCATAGGCCGTGCTTTGTGTGGAGTACCAGCGATTGGAGGACAGTTCCTGCGCTAGATAATTGTAGAGCTCCAGACCTTCGTTGTACTCCCCAATTCCCACCATAACATCGAGAATCACCGCCTTATCCCGGAGTGTTGAACCGAAGGTCTGGCCGAATTCATCATAGTCGGGCACTTCCAAATCCGCCTGCTCTATGATTTCCGCGCCAACGCTGGTGTAGCCAAGCAGTTCATAGGCCCCAGCCAAGAGATACTTGGCCGGATTGCCCAATGCTCCCAGTCTGTTTTCGCGCATGTAGTTCATGGCGCCTAGTTCAGGATAGCCTGCCAGCGCCAGCAGATACAGTCGGTAAGCCTGGGTCAAGTCATCGCTCCGATTCTCCCTGGAAGCCCGGACTTGAAAGTCCACCCAGTCAGCGAGGAGCTCATGGGGAATGTGATAACCCTTGCGCCTGGCTTCCAGAAGGAAGTGGCCAGCGTAATTTGTGGCCCATTCGTTGACCACAGTCCCATTGGGCCAATAGGCGAAACCGCCCTGCTCCAACTGGTATTGGCTGAATGCCTGAATGGCGCTGTTGATGTTCTGATCCATGTCCGCAACTTCCCAAGACTCGAAGGCATACAGCTCCGCTAGATAAAGCTGGGGGAAGACAGCAGACGTGATCTGTTCGAGACATCCATAGGGATAGCGGATGAGCCAATTGAGCCGATGTCGGATACTCAATCCTCGGAAGCTAGATACAGTCAGCTGAAGCGAGTCCGTTCCGGAGATGCCAGGTTTGGGGACCTCGAAGTACGCCACATCTCCAGATTCCACCGTTTTCTCCGTGTTTAAATACAGGTAGGGATTAGGGGGTCTGACCCCCAGTTCCACTCGGCTTGTATTCCTGTAGTCATAACCGGCACTGAAAGCTGAAACCGTGATTTCGGCAACACCCATTTCATCTTTGGCCTGCAGCTCAAAGAATACTTCCTGGCGATCGTGGGTCCCAAAGTCCAAGGTGATGTGATCGTCGCCGATAATTTGGACAGGTCCCTTTACCTCCAGCGTCACATCCACTTTACCTAGGTTTTCTTCCATAGCAAAGACAGTGACGGGTACTTGGATTCGGTCCAAAGGACCAAGAACCCTAGGCAGAGTGGGTAGCACCATCAGGGGAGACTTGACAGAAACCGTCTCCTCCCCATGACCATAGCGTCCTTCCCGGGCTCCCACCACCATCACCCGCAGGCTGCCGATGTAATTGGGCACCTCAAGATCGATGACTGCATAGCCCGTTTCATCGGTGTAACAGGGTCCCACAAACAAGCTCACGGGTTCAAAGCGCATGGCCTCACCTGCTTGAGCCTGCAGCTCACGATAGCCAGGGGCCTCTGCTCCCTCGCCGTCACCGCCGACGGATAGGAGATTGTGGTTGTAACCAAAACTTAGGTCGATGATGTCCGAGAAGTTGTCGTAAGTCTTGGTGAGCAATCTTTGCTTTGCGAAAAAGTGTTCCCAAGGTCGCGGTGTCGCAAATCGCGTGATATCGAGGATCCCTTCGTCCACCACGGCCAGGGTAAACTGGGCCTTTTCGGCATTGCTCGTCTGAATCTCCACCTGAAACTCTTCTTCAGGACGCACGGACTCAGGAAGACTGATCTCAAATCCCAGTTGTGTTCCTTCACTTTCGACATAGAGGGGCAAAATTCCATACATACGCAGGGGCAGATCGTTTTCGGTACGGCCAAATGGCTGGTAGACAGTTACCGTCACATAGGCATTGGGAATGTACTCTTCCACAACCTCCACCTGGAAGGTGGAAACATCGCTGGTCAGTTCGTACCAAGCTTGATCATAGATCTTTCCGTCCTTCTCCACCGTAACCAGGGCCCGGCCTTGGGCCGGTGTATCCAACGTGATTAGAGCCTGGTCACCCGCGCGATAAGAATCCTGGTCCAGCTTGAGATGGACGATGTCTGCTGTGCGCGTCTGGGGACTGTCTCCCCACCAAAAGGCCGAAAAGAAGTAGCCGGCGGTGTGACCTCCCTCGGGATCACCGACTTCAAGCAGAATCTCACCATACTCACTGAGCCGGTGTTCGATCACGGCGACGCCTTCGGAGTTGGTCACAACTGTGCCCCTCTCCAGCACCGTCGTTGCTTGATTGCTCTTGTAGTGACGCCGGAAGTTGGATTGATCATAATACTCCCACCACCAATACGTCCGCAAGCCATAGATGGTGTACTCTAACTCCGAATTAGGTAGCAATTCTCCGTTCTCTTGCACATGAATCACTCGGAAACTGGCCAAATCTCCCATACTCATGTAGGGACTCTCTAGCGTCTCTATCCCAACATAGCTGGGATAATACTCCAGGGGAATGAGTTTGGTGTGCGGAACAAAACGGCCGCCGGACTCGTAAACCCGACTGTCAATCCGCACCCGCAGCGCAGCAGGGACCTGATCAAGTTCGGGCAGATCCCAAGTAAAGTGGGACTGACCTTGCCCATCCAAAGTGCGGTAGACCACATCGCTCCCGCTGTGAAACGGCACCAAGCTCTCATTGCCAAAAGTAAAACTCTGGTAGGCGGCAAAGCTCGGTTCAACGTGTTCGAGAGACAAGCTAGTCTCACTTTGCAGGCCGGTCGCTGGTGCTCCGAACAGGTACTCTGCGTCCACTGTGAAGTCCACCTGCCGATCGTCCTGGGTCAACCTTTCCTGCTCGCTGGCAATACCCACGCGGATGCGATAAGGAACGATTTCCTCAATCCGAATATCATGGGAAAACAAGCGGCCCCCAATCTCCAAGACGCCCTGCCATCGACCTGTCAGCGCAGTGCGGTCAGTGCGGAACTTGAAGGTATACAAGCCATCCTGGGCTTGGGTGTTGACCGTCTCATAAATCAAACGGCCTTGGGGGTTATAAACACGCAGCGTAACGGGGTGGTTATTGGGGAATGTATCCTGCTCATTGCGGACAATGGCCGAGAGATTCACCTCATCCCCAGGCCGATAGACACCTCGTTCTGTATAGAGAAAAGCGTCAATTCCATCTTGTCTTTGCAGACCGCCAACGTCAAAAAGGGAGTTGTTGAGTTGAGATCCACCCAGGGCTAGAAGGGCAAAATCCTCACCGCTTCGCACCTCTATGTAGCGAGCATCGTTGTTGGTGCTCAGGACCGCCCAGCCCGATTCGTTGGTGTGGCTCTCGTCAATGATCTGGCCTTTGCCGTCTTTCAAAAAAACAGAAGCATCAGCGAGGGGCAGGGTCGTCATCAGATCGGTCAGAAAGACATGCATCTCGTCAAGCATTTCCTTGGCGGTGATCCCAATATCGCTGACCATAAGGTGGGCGACTGCGTTCCCACGATAGTCCACATGATCCCAAATCTCCCAGTCGGAATAGCTCTCTGGAAAATACAGTGCCTGATTCTCTTCAAAATTGAGCTGTACAATGTACAGTGCGCTGTCCTCATCGGTAATAATCGGACTGAGGTCCAGTTCTGTCTGGATCCACTTGTTCCCTTCGGTGTCAACCTCAACGATGGTGTCAGCTAGTATTTCGCCAAATCTCTGAAAACGATAGCGATTGTACTCCCAATGCGAACCGCTGTGGGGACGATACGAGTTCTCTTCAAAGAATGCGATCAGATTGTCGGCCATCACCCGCTTGACCTGCAAACGGAGGCGTTTGACATTGATCGTGCGGAAGGTGATCCTTTTGTCCTTCTCGCTGGTGAGAAATGTTCCGGTATTGACAAACTCCACTGCCGGCTTGCGGTCGGCAATTTGCACCTCCCAGACAAGGTCCGTTTGTTCTGGGAGACTCTGTCCAAACTGACCTTCAATACCAGGGAAGAGACGAATGGCATATTTCTCCCTTGGACGAAAATCCCCGGTCACAATGAGGGAATTGCCGTCAACACGGGTAGAATACTTCATTGTGGGACTGATCGACATGTATCCAGCATAATCCTTGGCAGCATTGAGTGTCTCATTGAAAATGATGCGTAATTGCGAGAACTCGCTGATCCTTTCCTCCTCGATCCTGACCACTCTCAGAGGCCCTTCTACAGCAGCCAACACATACTCCGTCTCCACCGACCGTCCCAGAGCGATGGGGCCTGCAGCAATCTGCACCTGGACTGTGCGGTCCCGAAAGGCATCTCGAGAAATGCCGTCGGAATGAGTGGTAAAGGTGCGATTGTCCGTTGTGGTGAGTTCGTAGTCCAGTCTCTCACCATCTAACTCCAGCTGGAGTGCGGCTCGCAGCAGCGCTGGTTCCAGAGCTTCGGAGAACGTCATGGTACAGGAAAAACCCGTGTTCCCCTGGTCGATAGGATCATCGAGCTCAAAATGACCGCCTATGTTGAGCAGCCTTTGCCCAAGAGTCTCAAAAGAAAACTCGACTGGCTCCGCATCAAGATAGGGCGAATAGTCGAGGACTGCGTGATAGACTGCTTTGTCATAGAGGGGATGTGCCGGTTCAAAAACGAGCGTATGTGTGTCTTCCCAGTAGGCCTTGCCCTCAATCTTAGGAGTAAACGTAAAGATCTGAGCGGGCAGCTCCTTCTGCACATGCTCAGGCTTAATCTGCTCATCGGCGTAACGGACAGCAATGAGAGTGTCTGCTCCGATCACCCCTGTGGTCACGTGGCTGATCTCCAAATTGGCGTCATGGTTAATGACCATAGCAGAATCCTGCTCTGACCACAAGACTAAGAGCAGCAGGAAACCTACCAAAAGGAGAGGCCTCCAACTTCGGCGTTTTTCTTGAGAATGGTCGGCCAACACAAGCTCCCCTCTCTTCGTATTTTCTTTGTACAGTTTCAACGAAAACGTGCCAATACCTTCCAAATATTGTGTAAAAACAGGCCGATCTTGCTCAAGAACGGATGTCCCGCCTTAGAGATAAGCGCCCACCGTAATAGAGTTGGGAAATCACTGGCAATAGTCTAAGGAAATATCACGCCGATCCCTTGACTCCTCCATACGGATTTGCTAATATATAATCAAGTTGATTGGTGAAAGAAATCACTAGAACAAATAAGACTTGGAGGTATGTACATGAAAAAACTTTCTTTGGTTTTGGCAATGGTCTTTGTACTGTCCCTATCCCTAATATCGCAGGCTGCGTACGTTGACGGCACCTATGAAGCCTGGAGCGATGCCAGCGACAAGAGTATCCAGTCTGCCAAAGTCTTTATCGAAAATGGTAAGATTGCTGGCGTAATTCTTCGCGAATACACAGACAAACATGTGGAAAAAGACTTCTCGACCTATCCTTGGCCGCAGGCTGGCGAAGCTGCACGTACGCTGAGCGCGCAAATGGTCGCCGCCCAATCAGCTGATGTGGACATCTTTACCGGTGCCACAGGCAGTTCTACAGGCTGGATCCAAGCAGTAGAGAGGGCCCTTGAGAAGGCCAGCGGAACCGAGCCAACAAACAAATACTTCGATGGTACCTTCCTTGGCCGTTCTGAAACCTCTTCGTATGGCGGGTATTACAAAGTGGTTTGGGTCACTCTAAAGGACGATAAGGTCGTTGACTACAAAGCACAGCGCGTGCTTCCTGACCACACCATTCAAGATCCTTCCGTTGAAGTGTATGGCTGGCCGCTGGAGATGGCTCGCAACAGCTACAAAGAAGCCGCCCTGGCTTCTGAACCAGGTTACGTTGATGTGATCACCGGCGCCACCGGCTTGACCCATCAATCCAACCACGCTGTCCGCGATGCACTCGACAAAGCCTTAACAAAGTAGCCGCGTAGCAACATGCCGATAAAAAAGCACCCTGATGGGTGCTTTTTTGCGTTAGAATCCCATAATGTTGTAGCCTGTGTCCACATAAATCACTTCTCCAGTAATCCCGCTCGCCAGATCACTGGCGAGAAAGACTGCTGTATCCCCCACCTCTCGGCCTTCCACAGTGCGCCCAAGCGGCGCCCTCTGCTCATGGACTTTAAGGATATCCAAAAAACCCGAGACCCCCCTGGCGGATACTGTATTAATGGGTCCGGCAGAGATGGCATTCACCCTCACTCCTGCAGTCCCAAGGTCGTGGGCTAGGTAACGTACACTAGCTTCCAGGGCCGCTTTGGCCACACCCATCACATTGTAATTGGGCATCACCTTCTCAGAACCATAGTAGGTGAGGGTGCTAATAGAGGCCTGGCTGGAAAAAACCGGGGTTAACGCTCTGGCTAAAGCAACCAGGGAGTACACGCTGATCTCCAGGGCAGTGAGAAACTGCTCTCGTTCCGTAAAAAGGTAGGCATGCTGCAAGGCCTCCCGTGGGGCGAAAGCCAGGCTATGGACCAGACCATGGATCGTGTCGGCCTTGTCCTTTAGGCTCTCTTGCAGCTCCTCAATCTGCTCAGGATAGGCCACGTCGCAGGGCAAAATGGCTAAAGGTTCATGCACTAGCTCCTCGGCCAATCCCTCAACGGTACCCTTATTACGCTCGTTTTGATAGCCCAGAATAAGGCTGGCCCCTTGAGCGTCCATGGATTTGGCGATGGACCATGCGATGCTGCGCTTATTCGCCACGTTAAAAATGGCTATGCGCTTTCCTTGTAATAACACATAAACACCTCTTCGATTCTTGTTTGCCTAAGGATATTATGCACTATTCTTAGCATCCCTGCCGACCAATTTGCCCAATTGGTCCTATTACTGCTTCTTGAGGCTGCGCTCATGGAGGCGAAAGGCCAGGCGCAATAGACTATCGGTGAGGTGCATGTCTTCCACGATGACCGAAGCGGGCACGTTGAGATGGGTTGGAGAGAAGTTCCAGATGCTTCTCACGCCCCCCTGAACAAGGAGGTCACACATCTCCTGACTAGCGTCCTTGGGAGTGGCGATAATGCCAATATCTGTGGGATTCTCCTCTAGGTATGTACCGAGTTCACTCGTGGGGCGGATGGTACATCCGCCATGGAAGTTACCAACCAAATGGGGATCGATGTCAAAAATGGCCTTGATCTCAAATCCCTGGGCACGAAACCAATCATAGCTGCCGATGGCCTTTCCTAAGTTACCCGCTCCGATCAAGACCATGGCATAGTCGCGACTCATGCCAAGTATGTTTCGCACTTGCCCCAGAAGGGTCGTGACATTATAACCGTATCCCTGCTGACCAAAGGAACCAAAATAGCTCAGGTCTGAACGGATTTGAGCGGCTGTGAAGTCCAGCGCTTCTCCTAGTTGAGCTGAGGATATTCGTTCAACCCCTTGTGACTGCAGCTCTGTCAGATAGCGGAAATATATGGGCAAGCGAAAAACTACTCCCTTTGGAACCGTTTCTCCCTTTTTCCTCCCTCGTAAAGTCATGGTACGCCTCCTTGAAAATATGGGTTCTTTGACTAATACGCCAAAAAATACTTGTATCCTTTTTCACAAAACGAATTAATTCACCAGGATGTCCCGGGTCTCCTCCAGGGACTGCCCTGTAACTCCATCTCGAACGGTAATCAGCGTTTTATAGGTGCCTTTCGGTGCCCACCAGGGAATGTCCACCCAGATGTAGAACCATGTGGTGGTGGGCTCTTCGAAATACCATTCCTCCAACTCCAAGACATCTTGCTGGGAAAAGAGCCTGAAGCCGTTCTTTGTTTCCAATGCCACATCCACGTCGAGCACCAAATAGAAGAGATTGTCCTTTTGACCTACCCCGAAGCCTTCGATTTCCAGGTAGGCATAGCCTCGCTCTCCTCGGAAAAACGTACCTGTGGGATTCGGATCGTAGTCTCCCTGATCCCGCACTTCGTAGGCCCACTCTGCAACCGAGAAGTGCAATGTGGACATTTCCGCGCTCTGCGTCTGGGCCCATACCTGATCGGAGCCGCTCAGCCCGAAAAAGATACAGAGGATTAACACTACCAACATATACAACCCCCATTCGAACTAGGATTTGGCCAACGAATGTATAATACTTATAGGTGGGAAAGGATGAGTTCATTGCTGAAAGAGCTAAACCAAGGCACCTGGAGCCGCCCCAGCGACAAATCCGCTGTCTATCTGGAAATCGCCCCTGGTGACCAATGGGGAATCCGGGTCACGCTCATTGATTACTACGCCAAAGTGGAAGCGGTTGACGGTCCCAAAGGCGTCTGGTACAAAGCACCTGAGCGTTACTGCTCTACCATCTACCCACCGAATCTCTGGGAACGAATCAAGGGTATTACCCTGGAGACGAAGATTATGGCCGCTGTGCGGCAGAAACGGCTCGTGGCCCAAGAAGAAAATGCACGTCTGAAGGAGGGTTGTTGAAACCCGTTTGGAGAAATGTCCCATTGATGATTTGGGAGGTTGGGAGGATCGAGTTTGAGATTTTTGATCGTTGGCGACACGGTTGACCCACAATTGTATGATCATTTCCGGCGCGACCGCTTTCCTGATTCCATTGATGCAATTCTCTCAGTCGGTGATCTGCCCCCATGGTACTTGTCCTATCTTACGTCGGTCTTCAACGCACCACTTTACTACGTGCGGGGGAATCATGATGATAACTTTGACCACAATCCTCCAGAATGCGGCTACGATATTCATGGCAAGATAATTAACTTTAGAGGTCTTACGCTGGTAGGTTTTGAAGGATCCATGTACCACCAGCACCCCTCGGCTGTCCAATACACGGAAGCTCAAATGCGAATGATCTGGCGAAAAACCGCATGGCGGTTTTTGTTTGGACGGACAATCGATATCGTCATAACCCACGCGCCCCCCTTTGGCATTCACGATGCAGAGGATCAGGGCCACAAGGGTTTTTTGACCTTTTCCAAGATCATTTACAAGTATAAACCACGCTACTTTATTCACGGCCATACCCACCTAAGTCATGGCCTCAAGCAAAACCGCGTCGATGTTGTAAACGACACCACCGTGATCAACGGCTATGGATTCCATATACTGGAAATCGACCACTAACCTGAGGTGAACCCCGATGCAACAAGTTTTATCTCTGCTAGAGTCCATGTATCCCAGGGCGATCACCGCGCTCCATCACAGCAATCCGTTTCAGCTTTTGGTAGCTACCATCCTGTCGGCCCAGTGTACCGATGAGAGGGTAAACATCATTACCCAAGACCTCTTCCCCGCCTTCCCCGGGCCTGAGGATCTAGCCCAAGCATCCTTTGAGGACGTGGCCGACCTGATCAAAAGTGCAGGTCTGTGGCAGACAAAGGCTCGCAACCTGATCAAGACAGCTCAGATCTTGGTGGAAGAACATGCAGGTCAAGTCCCTTCAACCAGAGAGGAGCTGCAAGCGCTGCCGGGTGTAGGGCGAAAGACGGCCAATGTTGTCTTGGCCAATGCCTTTAAGATCCCTGCCATTGCCGTGGATACCCACGTGTTCAGGGTGAGCAACCGCATCGGTTTGGCTGAAGCTGCAACTCCCTATCAGACAGAGCTCCAACTAATGGAGATTATTCCCCAAAAGCTTTGGATCGACGCACATCACTGGCTCATCCTCCATGGCCGAGCCTTGTGCAAAGCCCGCAACCCCCTCTGCGATCAATGTCCGCTTAACCCCCATTGTGCCTACTACAAGGCGCAATCAACAGATTCTGCCGGGAAAGCCCACCAAACAAGGGCTTAACACCGATCTCATACTTATTCGTCCTGTGGGTGCCATTCTCCTGTCAATCAGGTTTGTTCAAGCACCATATGGATTGGGTTGATCCGTCGCTACCTGATTATCGTCGATATCGGTGTAGATATACACCAAGCTTCCCTCATCCACCCTAGCCTCTGGCGCAGGTACCTGCCCAATGATTCTTGTTCCCGGACCAACAACCTCCACGTGAAATTTGGCCTGCTGCAGCTGGGCCGTGGCCTGCTCTACCGTGAGATTACCCACGTTCGGAACCGCTGCTTCCCTGCTTGTTTTGGCGGTCTGGGTCTTACGTTCTACACCCAAGTAGGGCAAGACCTTTTCGGCAAGGCGAGCAAAGACCGGTGAGGCAATAATGCCTCCGTAAAAGGCACCCTGAGGCTCCCACAGCACCAGCAGGGCTGCCATCTTTGGGTCATCCTTTGGTGCAAAGCCGGCAAAGGATGTGACCATCTTGGAGTGGGAATAGCGGCCGTGTTCCACTAATTGTGCCGTTCCTGTCTTACCTGCCACGTCATATCCAGGCACCTCCGCCCGTTTCCCTGAGCCAATTTCCACCGCAGAACGCAGCACATAGGCGGTGATTTCAGCCGCCTCCCCGGTGATGATCTGCCTCTGTTCCGGGATATCCGGGGGGAAGCGACCTTCCTCCGTAACCATCTCTTTAACATAATGCGGAACAGAATAGATACCGCCATTGGCGATGGCCCCGAAACCGGCTATCAACTGGATTGGCGTTACTGTCAATCCCTGTCCAAAGCCAATATTAGCCCAGGTCACCAAGGGGATGTCTGGCGAGGGGGCCCGTAGGGTTCCCCCCATTTCCCCTGGAAAGTCGATTCCTGTTTTGAACCCCAGGTTGAATGTTGTCAATCCATCATAGAAGCGCTGGGCGCCAAGATCAAGAGCCAATTTGGCATAGAAAGGGTTGCAGGAATTCTGCATCGTTTGGGCAAAGGTCTGGGACCCATGACCACCCCGATTCCAACATCGAACATTCCAGCCAGATACTCGAATATAACCCGGATCAAAAAACCCAGTGCTGAGGGAGGCCACTCCTTCATTGACTGCGATGGCTGCAGTCACCGCCTTGAAGGTGGAACCCGGTTCGTAGGTGTCCGTTACAGCGATATTTTTGCGATTGGCCACAGGATATTTGCCAAACTCCTCAATGTCAAAGCTGGGATAAATGGCATTGGCAAGGATTTCTCCGCTTTGGGGATCGGTGATCACAATCAGCCCTAGGCGCGATCCCGTCTCTTGGGTGGCCCTGCGCACCTCCTGCTCTGCTATGCGCTGTAAGAAAATGTCCAAAGTGAGCACCAAGTCGCCACCCCTCTGGCCAGGCAGATAGCCCCGTACTCCGTGTTCCAAGGCGCGTCCATGGGCATCACGTTCAAAAACTGTCTGCCCCGGAGTTCCCCTCAAGAAGTCGTCATAGAACAGCTCCAAACCTTCCAGACCCTGATTGTCGATGCCCACAAAACCTAATACTTGGGGGGCAATCGAACCATAGGGGTAGATGCGCACCGATGTTGGCACGACTCCAATACCTGGCAGGTTCAAGTCCGTAATCTTCCGGGCATCCTCTTCGCTGATTTTCTTCTTCAGCCATTCTGTGGCGGAGTTCTTGGTGAGACGTTGCAGCAAAAAATCCTCTTCCAGGTCCAATAGGCCCGCCAGCGCTTGAGCTGTGGCCTGTGCATCCTCCACTTCAGCTGGGATAGCATACACCGTACGGGCGGCCACACTCAAGGCCAAGGGAACGCCGTTGCGATCGTAGATTGTTCCCCGCAGTCCTTCGACGGGAATACGTTGGATGCGCTGCTCCAAGGCCTTAGCCTGGTAGAACTCGTTCTGCCAAATCTGCAAATAGCCTAGGCGGATCACCAAAAGGCCTGTTACCAGCAGCATAACCAGGAGTAAGAATAAAATACGCCGTTGAATCAAGGTTTCCGAGATTGAAGCCACGCCCTCATTCCCCTCTTCCGAAAATTCTCCCTAAACCATTGAAGATGCGCCTGAGCCAGGTGGCTAGGCCCGTGCTTTGCTGGGCCACCAACTCCAGCCTGGTGAACTCCTGGTCACCGCGGCTCACCACCAGCTCACCCACCCTGTCTCCCCGATCAACGGGTGCCCGGATGTCGGGTGAAATTACAGTCTCCGTCGCAAACTGCAAGTCCCCTTCATCCGTCACCACCAGAGAGAACTCTTTGGCCAGGACCGCATTAATCTGGTGATCAACTCCATCGGGAACGGTAACTCTGGCCAGAACCTCTTCCGTGGAAATCAGAGTTCGGAGATTACCGAAGGCCCATTCCAAGAGGGTCTTGTTTTCGTCATTACGCACCTCGCGGCTCCGAGCTCCTAGGACCACCAAAATCAACCGCTTTCCATGCCGGACACAGGAGGTGATCAAGGTATGCCCTGCGGGAGTCGTGGCGCCTGTTTTCCCGCCCTCCACCCCCTCCAAGTCCAAGAGAGGATGGGAATTGGTGATCTTGCGCCCTTGGGATTGGAGAACATAGTCGGGTGTGGCTAGAATGCTGGCTAACAGTCGATGGCCTAAGGCCACCTGCAGTAGCCTTGCTTGATCGTAGGCGGTAGAGTAGTTGTTGCTGAAAATGGACAAAAGCCCTGTACAATCCACATAGTGGGTGTCGCCTAGTCCGAGTTCTTGCGCTTTGGCGTTCATCAATCTGGTAAAATCCTCCTCCGATCCTGCCACGTGTTCGGCGAGGGCCACTGCGGCGTCATTGGCGGACACCAAGGCGGTAGCATACAAGAGCTCCTCTATGGTAAAGGTATCCCCGGCCTTGAGGTTGATTTGTGTTCCATCCCTGCTTGCTGCACGGGCGCTAGCGGTAACTTTACCGTCCAAGGCGAGTTGGCCCTCTTCCACGAGCTCCACTGCAATGAGCAGGGTCATCACCTTGGTGATACTGGCAATGGAACGTCTCTGGTGCGCGTTCTTTTCGAGAATGAGGTATCCGTAGTCTGCATCGTAGACCGCGTAAGCGATGGAACTTAGATCCGGCGGGGACTCCAGTGCGCCAGCTCTTGACCATGTGGCAAAAAGAAAGACGAAGGTGAGGATGGTGAACATGGCCAAAGGTCTGACCATCCTTGATCTATGCATGCGTCTCCTCCTTTCCCTTCCTAAGAATAAATACGTCGCCGTTGTCGTAATTAGTACATATACTGAGAGAGGTAGCGAGAGGAGAGGGATTGTGGAAACCAAGCTTTTATGGGGGAAAGAAGAACTCTTTGACCACTTTGTGGCCACCCATCCCAGGGGTGATGTGCTCCAGACAACACAATGGGGGAAACTGAAGCAGGGCTCAGGGTGGACCTATTATCCCCTGGGAGCAATGGAAGAAGGCGAACTGAAAGGAACGTCCCTGATTCTAACCAAGGAGCTGCCTCTGGGCCGAACCTTGGGCTACTCTCCGCGAGGCCCCCTCTACACATCCGAGAAAGCCTTGGATGCTTTGTTGGCAGCAGGTGTGGCGCTGCTACGAAAGGAGCGTGCCGTGGTTTGGAAGATGGACCCCGCCATTCTGCAAGGAGATCAGCAGTGGGACCAAGTAGCCCGGGAAAACCAGCTTCGAGCAGTGGATACTGGACTGGACTTCCAGGGCGTCCAGCCGCAGCATGTCATGGCGCTCAGGCTCGACCATTCTGTGGATACCCTGCTGAAGGAGATGAAAAGCAAGACCCGCTACAATATCCGCTACGCAGAGCGTAAGGGCGTACAAGTCAGCCTGGTCAAAGAAAAAAGACTCTTAGGAGTCTTTTACTGCCTCTTGCAGGAGACCGCGCTGCGGGACCGGTTCATGATCCGCCCCCTTAGCTACTATGAAGCCATCTGGGATCATCTGGTGGAACACAAATTGGCCCAGTTCTTCTTGGCCTATTACCAGAAAACACCCTTGGCAGGAGCTATCTGTTTTCGCCTACCCCATAGAGTCTGGTATGTCTACGGCGCCTCCAGCAACGAACAACGCAACTTACAGGCCGCTCACCTACTCCAATGGGAAATGATCAAATGGGCGAAATCCCTTGGTTGCGGAGTCTATGACTTTAGAGGGGTATCGGGAGACCAGAACGAAAACAACCCCCTTTACGGTCTTTACCGCTTTAAAGAGGGCTTTGGTGCCAAACTGGAAACGTATGTGGGTGAGTACGATCTTCCCATTCAGCGAGGAGGATACATCCTATGGAGAGCAGGTTTGGCACTGCACAATCGAATGCGAAGCCGTTTTCGAGCTGGATCGAGGTAAACCTCGATGCCCTGGAACACAATCTCCGCTTGCTTCAAGAACATAGTAAAGTACCCATCTTGCCCATTCTCAAGGGCGATGCCTATGGCCATGGCGCCCCGGTGGTGTCCGCTTTCCTAAAGAGTCGAGGGTATGGATTGTTGGGCGTGAGCAGTTTGGAAGAAGCATTGAGTATCTTGCAGATCACGCCGGTGCGGCTTCTGGTCCTAACACCCCCCTTACTGGACCAATTAGCCCCTCTTCTGCAGCACAGATTACTTGCTACCATCACCTCAGCTTCGATCATCCCCCATCTCGGTCGAATCGCCAAGGAACGACGACAATATGTAACCGTACATGTCAAAGTGGATACTGGGTTTGGCCGTTTGGGAGCAGCTCCGGACGAGCTCGTGGACCTGGTGAGACAAATTCAAAAAACGCCCTATCTTCGGCTGGGCGGAGTCTTTACACATTTTTCGGTGGCTTTTTCGGACACCAGGTACACCCAGCAGCAACTCCGCACCTTTTTGGCACTCAAAGATCAATTGACAAAGATGGGGACATACCCCGATCTACTTTGGCATGCCGCTAACAGCGCAGCCTTCCTGACCCTTCCCGCCAGCCACCTTGATCTAGTACGGCTGGGAACCCTGCTTTACGGTCAATCACCCGTTTCCCTCGATCCCCCATGGGATTTGGCAGAGACTTGGCAGTTTAAGACCCGCATTATTGAAATCCGCACACTTCCCAAGGGACATTCAGTGGGCTACGGACGCCTTTTTCGCACAAAAGAAACCACCCGAATCGGAGTGATCCCAGTGGGATATGGACTTGGGCTTGAGCTAGAGCCCCAAAGCACACCATGGCGCCAAATCAAACAGGCCCTAGGCAAGGGCCTGAAAGGGCAGCATTTCGTCTTTCATCCCCAAGGTCCCCTACCCATTTTGGGGCGGGTAGGCATGGGTCTCACCTCCGTGGATTTGACCCGTACCCCGGACATCCAGGTAGGCGATGAAGTCTATGTGGCCATGCGCAGGGTTACGGCCAGCGCCCATGTGCCCCGCTTTTATTATCAAAACGGCGCCATAAAATGCATCTATTGGAATCATAAAATCTTCAGCCATGGTCAATGGAAGACTAGCTCCAGGGGACTTTTTGCAAAAGAATCTCTTCTTCACTATGACTCTGCGCCCGATGCACATAGCCGTTGTGGTCAATGATACTGGACTGTCCCTCAAATTTCAGATCCCAGAGGCCTCCGACCAACATGGGGTTGACGGCTAATCGAAACTCCTTCCTGTCTGCAACAGCCTGAAAGCTGCTCCTCAGCCAGTCTTCTTGCTGCCAATCATTCCAAGGGCCGTTGTTGGCTGATGGTTGCAGGAAAACATCCGCGCCCAAGCGGCTCAGACGTTCCCTAAGCTCCGGATAGAAGGCATCTAGGCAAATGGCCACTCCCAAATTGCCGAAGGGGCTCTGTACAGCGCTAACATAGTTGAGAGGTGCGGGCTCAAGGTCGAGGCCGCCCTTCCTCTCCATCTCGACCAAGTTGACCTTGTGTTGACGATAGAGGACCTGACCGGTGGGGGAAATAATGGGTGAGGTGTTGAAAACGCGGTTGGTAAGGCCCCAGCGCAAAGTGGCCGAGCCTGCCACAATCCAAGCCCCATAGGTACGGGCCGCCTTAATAAAGGCAGCCAAGTAGATCCGCTCGAGCTCCTGGGAGCGAGCGAGAAAAAGGGCCCGAACAGGCGATACGCGGTGTACGAGCATGTGATGGGCAACTTTGATGGCGTGATGCATCAGCAAAGCCTGGCTTGCTTTGGAAAACGATGGCTGGGACCATACCCTCTCTGGCGCGTTGCAGAGGAGGCAAAATGTCCCTACGTGTTCAGGAAAAACAACCAGAAGCTGCCCCTCCCCGCTCTGTTGGCGAATGCGGGCACAGATATCCATCACCTTAGCCTCAAAGCTATGCTCTGTGCGGTAGTGCTCCGGGTCAAGTTTCAGCTGTACGCAAGCGATCATATCCCATCACCTCCCCTGTATCTTTCGCCTTTTTTCCTCCTTTTCCTTGCTGAAAACGTCGAGGAACAAAAAAGCTGCGGGAGGAGCAGTTGACACCGGGGGGACGGCCAAGTATGATCAAGCACAGAGGAGGCAGGCATGACCATGGAGAAAGAGAAGTTGATCCAACGCCTAAAACGAATCGAAGGACAAGTTCGGGGCTTACAGCGGATGGTCGATGAAGAACAGCCCTGTGGAGAGATTCTGACCCAGATCGCGGCGGTCCGGGCCGCTCTGGCTGGAGCGGGTAAGGCGGTTTTTGAGACGCATTCGAAAGCATGTATTCAGCAGGCGCTGGCAGGAGACGATTCCGGCGCGGAAGCCATAGACGATCTCCTGCAATCACTAGGCCGTCTGATCACATAGGGCTAAGGTAGCCAGTCAAGGGGATTTACGGCGTAGTCCCCTATTTTGATCCGAAAATCCAGATGGGGACCTGTGGCCAGCCCTGTACGTCCCACCTGTGCAATCACTTGGCCCTGTTTCACACTGTCACCGACACTAACTAACACCTGGGAGTTATGACCATACCAAGTGGTTACACCGCCTGTGTGCTGTATGACCACGGCCAGACCATAGTTACCGAGCTTGCCTACTTTGATCACCCGGCCAGAGGCCGCCGCCCGCACCTGGGTACCTTCGGCGGCTGCAATGTCAATCCCGGAGTGGAAATGCCTTCGCTGCCAAACCGGGTGAATACGATAACCATAACCGGAGCTAACACGGCCTTGCACTGGCCATTCCATCTTGAGCCTGGTGTTGGCAGAACGACTCAGGGCTGTAACGGCGTCGCTGGGAATGTACAGCACTTGACCGGGCAAGAGAAGATCGGGGTTCTCCAGACCATTGTAGGTGGTAATATTGCTCACAGTCGTATCATAGCGTTGAGCCAGAGTGGACAGATTGTCACCCCACTCTACCCGATAGGGAGTAACGCTTGTCCTCAGTTCATCCAGCTTCTTGGCTGTCAAGGGGCCTACGACCCCGTCGGGGATCAGTCCAACCGCTTTTTGGATCTCCTTAATCAAACCTTCTGTCTCCGATCCAAAAACCCCATCCACCGCCAGGTCATATCCCAGTTCAAATAGGGATTCCTGTAAGGCATAGACATCGGCACCCCGCATACCCCGTTTCAGCATCCTTGCTTCGCCGGACTGCACGCCCGAAGAGGCAAGTGCGGCCACTAGCAGAAAGGAGAGAAGCGAGCTTAAGAGGGTGCGTTTCCAGCTTCGGTGCACAAAAATCCCCCCTACAGCCTTTTGAAACTAGTATGGGCTGGACAGGGGGGAAATATTCTAGATAGTACTTAGAGTGTCTCTAAATATTGGTAGGCATACATGGCTGCAACCGCGCCATCGCCAGCGGCCGACACAATCTGCCGCAGGGGCGTCGTTCGCACGTCACCGGCGGCATACACACCAGGAATGGAGGTTGCCATGTCCGCTCCGGTAATAATGTACCCCTGTTCATCGAGGATCCCGCTGCCCATCAGGAAATCTGAGCACGGTTTGACCCCAACATAGATAAAAACGCCGGAAGCCGGGAGCACTCTGGCAGAGTTATCCTTGATGCTGCGAACCAAGACGCCGCTCACCTTGGAGTCCCCTTCGATTCTTTCTACCTGAGAGTTCCATACGAAACGAATCTTCGGGTTGCCGTAGGCCCTGTCTTGCAGAATGGCTTCGGCCCTGAGGGTATCCCTGCGGTGAACAATCGTGACTGTCTTGGCATAACGGGTCAGAAACAAAGCCTCTTTCACGGCAGAGTCGCCTCCACCAATGACGATAACATCCAAATCTTCAAAGAAAGCCCCATCGCATGTGGCGCAGTAGGAAACACCTCGGCCGGCCAGCTCCGTCTCGCCAGGAACGCCCAGACGGCGGGGCTTAGCACCGGTGGCCAGGATCACGCTGTTCGCCTCAATCACACCGTCCCTGAGCTGTAGTGTCTTGGGCTGCCCTTCCAGCTGGGCCGCCTGAACTTCTCCAAACTTCCACTCCACGCCGACTTTGAGGGCCTGATTGTACATCTGCTCAGACAATTCCGGTCCGCCCACATTCTCAAAACCAGGATAATTCTCAATGTCTAGGGTATTCTGCATTTGACCCCCATGCAAACCCCGTTCAATAATAATCGTCTTCAGATTGGCTCGGGCCGCATAGATACCGGCGGCCAAACCCGCAGGTCCTCCGCCAACTATTGCTAAATCATACATACAATCCTCTCCTCTCACTGCTTGGTGACCTGATCTGCTAGACCTGGAGATACCCAGGTACCCGTATCACTTACAATGATCGCTTCTATGTCAGGTAGGCTCTCCACCAAAGCTCGGCCATCCTCCCACCCCAAGACAAAAACCGCGGTGGAGAGAGTGTCGGACGTGACGGAGTCTTTTCCCACAATGGTGACACTACGCAGACCCTTGGCGGGATAGCCGTCCCTAGGGTCGATAATATGGTGATAGCGCTCATCGTTATGCATAAAATAGCGTTGGTAGTCCCCGGATGTTACTACGCTCAAACCATCTAAAGGCAAGATCCAACGAATCTCACTGGGCTTTTGAGGATCCTGCACCCCCACACGCCATGGCATGTTATCGGGTCTGCGCCCAATGGTGGAAATGTCACCACCTGCGTTGATGATCGATCGTTCTACCTTCGCCTCCCGTAAAAGAGCGGTTCCTGCATCCACAATGTATCCTTTGGCAATACCGCCTAGATCAAGGACGGTTCCTTCCGGAATTCGCACCAGGCCCTGTTCCCTGTTAATCTCTACCTTTGAATAATCGACGGTGGCGAGGGCTTCTGCCAGCTCTTCCTCACTGGGCACACGGTAGTAGCCACTTCCAAAACCCCACAGATCCAAGACGGCACCAATGGTGATGTCGAAAATACCTCCGGTCAAATCGGCCATCTTAAGACCAAGCTCAATGACCTCCAAGGTGATGGGGCTAACCTGCACCCACTGGCCAGCCCCTCGGTTAATGGCTGCAATCTCGCTTTCTTCCATGAAACGAGACAGAGTCTTCTCTAAACCTTCCATGGTGGCAAAGGCCTCGGCAACCAATCTTTCCGAGTGTCGCCCGTCCACCCGCACATCCACTACAGTATCCATCAGCCGCATGGACCGTTGGGTACTGGTATTTACTGCCTCCAGATAGGGCAGATAGAGCAGGTAATATCCCATCAGCGTCAAAAGGCCGAGAACCAGGAGGACCAAAAAAACGACGAGGGAGCGCTTTCTATTCACGCCTTTCCCATTCACAGAAATCCTCCTTCTAGACCTGCGCAACTCGCTCAAGGACGGGTTTACCCTCCTGCCATTCAATGGTGTTCATGGGGCACACTGCCACACATTCACGGCAATTGATACACTTGTCGTAATTGATATGGGCTAGGTTATTTTCCATATAAATGGCTTCCGTGGGACACACTTTCACACAGCGCTGGCAGGCAATGCAGCCTACAGTACAAACCTGCCTAACAAAGCGTCCCGTCAGCTGTGAGCGGCAGCGGATGTGCACACCTTGTTCCTCGTCCACCAACATGATGATATTCCGGGGACAGGCGTCTACACACTTTCCGCAAGCTGTGCAGTTTTCCTCAATAACGACGGGCAAACCATTCTCATCCATATACATGGCATCAAAGGCACAGGCTGCCACACAGGAACCATACCCTAGACAGCCGTAGGAACAAGCCTTATCCCCACCCTGGGTAGCATGGGCGATGCGGCAATCCCTCGGCCCATCATACCCACCGCGCTGCTTGGCTTCAGCCAGACCGCCTTTACACAAAACCTGCGCAACCCGGCGCTTAGGACCGTCAGATTCGACTCCCATGATGGCAGCGACCATTTTCGCCACACTAGCTCCACCTACCGGACAGCCGTTAACGGGCGCCTTGCCCGTGGCAACTCCTTCGGCAAAATTGGCGCATCCCGCAAAACCACAGGCCCCGCAGTTCACTCCGGGCAGCACCTGCTCTATTTCTTCAACCCGCGGATCGATCTCCACGGCAAACTGCTTCGAGGCAACAGCCAGGCCAAAAGCAAACAAGGCGGCCATAGAACCCATACTGATGAGGGAAACCAAAGCAGTGTTCAATCTAAACCCCTCCTAACAATGTTAAACGAGTCCGGAGAATCCTCCGAACGCCAGAGATAACAAACCAGCAAGAATAAAGGCAATCCCAACCCCTCTAAGAGGCTTCGGGATATCGGCAAACTCCAAATCTTCCCGAATCCCAGCCATCAGAACCAGAGCCAAGGTGAATCCCAGTCCTGCTCCGAGTCCAAAAATTACGGTCTCAATGAAGTTGTAGGAGTTCTGCACAGCCATAATAGCAAAACCTAAAATGGCGCAGTTTGTTGTAATCAAGGGCAGAAAAATCCCCATGGCTCTGTACAGAGCGGGACTGGTTTTGTGCAGAAACATTTCCACCAATTGGACCATGGCCGCGATAACCAGAATAAAGGACATGCTCTGTAGAAACGGTAGACCAAAAGGCTCCAAAATAAACCACTGGATGACCCATGTTAGAGCTGCAGCAACCACCATGACAAAGGTGGTGGCCAACCCCATGCCAATGGCTGAACCAACCTGTTTAGACACTCCCATAAAGGGGCAGATCCCTAAAAAGCGTACCAGCACGAAGTTGTTCACCAAAATAGCACTGAGCAGAATTGTGAATAGTGTCATGGCTGTCCCCCCTAACTAGCTCTCTTTTTTTGCCTGGCTGCCACCATGTTCATCACAGCCATCAAGATACCCAAGGTGATGAATGCACCTGGAGGCAATCCCATCACACCTAAGGTTGTGGCCCCGTCTTGCACAAAGGACATGCCAAACAAGGAACCTTTACCCAGGATTTCCCGGAGGGAACCCAAAAGCACCAAAGCCCATGTGAAACCTACGCCACTGCCCAGACCGTCAACGGTCGAACGAAGCACGCCGTTTTTGGCCGCAAAAGCTTCAGCGCGCCCCAGGACAGTACAGTTGACCACGATCAGGGGAATAAACAGCCCCAAAACACTATGAATATCCGGCAAGTAGGCATGCATAACAAGATCCACAATGGTCACAAAGGTGGCAATCACAATGATATAGGCCGGAATTCGCACCTTATCAGGGATAATTTTCTTCAAGAGACTAATTAAGGCGCTGGAACAAATCAAGACAAATGTGGTGGCCAAGCCCATGGATAATCCATCTATGGCTGTAGTGGTGACGGCCAACACAGGACAGAGACCGATATTCAGCCGAAATGTCGGATTCTCACTCCATAGACCGTTGACAAAGTCTTTCCAAAGGCGCATGTTTACTCCCCTCCCCTATAGAGTGCAGATGTATCAACAAAACCTCTGCGGACAGCCTCGGCGACAGCCCGGGCCGACACGGATGCCCCTGAAATGTTGTCAATGTCTTGATTAATGGCAATGGGATCCTCCACAGTCTTGCCCACGAACCTTTGACGGAAGCTCTGTTCTTCGATTCTAGAACCCAGACCTGCCGTTTCCGTATGATCCAGTATCTTGATAGCCAGAATCTGATCTGTGGCTTGATCGACTCCCACCAAGACCCGAATTACTCCGCCGTAACCGTTGGCCTCTCCCACAAAGGCATAGCCAACCACTCGACCCTGATCATCTACGCCCTGGTAAATTAGGGTCGTTCTCTGCTCCTGTTCCCGCATTTCTCGAGGATCGTCCACGCCCAACTCATCGGGACTGCGCCGCAAAATGTTAACGGTGGTTGTTCCAGGCAGTACGTCATAAATGGAACTCTCCAGGGCGCGAGCTTGGTTCTCTTCTATTATAACACTTGTTGTATCATACACCACAGCCAAAATCCCCCCTGAGATCATGGCAATTACTGCGAGCACAACGACCATCCTAAGGGATTCATTCACTCGTCTTCACCCCTTGTCCATAGATTCGAGGACGCGTCCATCGGTTGATTAAAGGAGTTGCCGCATTCATCAGCAAGATGGCGAAGGTGACTCCTTCAGGATAGCTTCCCCAGATGCGGATGAGCATAATGAATAATCCAATCCCAATACCAAAAATCCAGCGGCCTGGTTTGGTTATGGGTGAGGTAACAGGGTCTGTGGCCATGAAAACAGCCCCGAACAGCACGCTGCCGGCCAAGAGATGAAAAACGGGATCCTGTCCGGTCAGAAGAGATATGACAATCACGGAGGCGAAAACCCCCAGTGGAATCCGATAATCAAGGTATCCTCTATAGAAAAGGTACAGGCCTCCGAGGAAAATGGCCAAAGCCGAGGTCTCACCTAGGGAACCTGCCACCGAACCAAAGAACAGATCGGGAACCCGACTGGCAGCTTCCCCCACAACCAGAGGCGTGGCTGTGGTAACGACGTCAAAAGGTTTGGTCCATGTGGTCATAGCACCAGCAAACGAGGCGGTCAAAATGGCACGCCCTACCAAAGCGGGGTTGAAGGGGTTCTGTCCCAATCCGCCAAATACCTGTTTACCAATGGCAATAGCAAAGACCGAACCCAAAACAACCATGATACTGGGCAGACTAGGTGGTACAATTAATCCCACAAGCAGCCCCGTAACAAGGGCACTCCCGTCTCCAATCCGGATCGGTTGTTTACGCAAACGCTGAAAGATGGCCTCTGTAGCAATCGCGCCTGCTGCTCCCAATAAGAGCACTCGCACTGCATTCCATCCAAAAAAGTAGATAGACGCTGCCATAACCGGCAGCAGAGCTGCCACCACTCCAAACATGAACTTCTCGGTCGTATCGATATCCCGGATATGGGGAGACGGCGCAACAATCAACTTCAAATCATCCATTGCCCCAACCTCCTTTAACTTGGTTTCTTGTCTCTAGCAATGATCTCCATTTTGGCAAAACGGATGTACTGCAAAAGTGGGCGTTTTGCAGGGCAGATATAGGTACAGGCCCCGCACTCAATGCAGTCCAGAGCACCATAATCATGGGCGTCATCCCAGCGTTCATTCATCCCAAAGGCTTCCAGCTTGAGCGGAAGGAGATTAGCCGGGCAGACATCGACGCAGCGGGCACACTTAATACAAGGTGAAGAATCCGGTGTACGGCTCTCTCCTTCGCCAAAGGCCACCACGCCCACAGTCGTCTTGGTCACAGGGGCTTGGAGATCAAACTGTGCTCCGCCCGTCATGGGACCACCAACGACCACCTTTTCAGGGGTCACGGCAAATCCTCCTGCTGCTTCGATCAAATACTCCATTGTAGTTCCCAGGGGGGCCATAAAGTTCTGCGGCTCACCAATGGCTGCGCCGGTCACCGTGACCACCCTGGCGATCAGAGGCTTCCCATCTCGAAGCGCCAAAGCCACGGCCCAAGCCGTACCTACATTTTGTACAACAGTTCCCACTTGATAGGGAAGACCGTTGCTGCGGACTTCACGTCCGGTAAGAGCTTGGATTAATTGTTTCTCCCCGCCCTGAGGGTACTTCGTGGGTACCGACACAACCTCAATATTTCCTGCCTTGGCTCTTAAGGATGCCAGGGCCTCCGGCTTATTGTCCTCAACGGCCACCAAGATGCTGCGAGCACCTAGGACTTTGGCCATCAGCCGTGCTCCTAGGATGATCTCCTCAGCATGCTCCACCATCAACCGGTCATCGGATGTGAGATAGGGCTCGCATTCACAACCGTTAATAAGCAGATAATCGATGGTAGTCCCCTTTGGAGGACTAAGCTTTACGGCAGTGGGAAAACCCGCCCCTCCCATCCCCACGATGCCGGCCTCCTTGATGCCCTTTAAGATAGCCTTGACATCAAGCTGCACCGGATCGGGATGGCCCTTTGTTTCTACCCATGTATCGTTGTGATCATTCTCTATTACAATGGCAGTAACAGAGCGTCCCGATTCATGGGCCCTCGGTTCAATAGCTCGTACTTTTCCTGATACCGGCGAGTGCACGGGGGCGCTAATGGCTCCACCTGCCTCTGCGAGCAACTGCCCCTTCAGCACTTCATCCCCCTTGGCCACAACCGGCTTTGCTTCTAGGCCGGCATGTTGCCGAAGCGGTACTACTAGTGTATCTGGAGCGGGCAATTCCCGAATGGGCGTTCCCGTAGTCCGTTTCTTGGCATCATGGGGATGAATCCCTCCGAAGAACGATCGTACTCGTCGCATGTATCAAATCACCTCACGCTCTCTGAATTTTGCTATGGATTGTGCCATGGCCCCGAGCAAACAGTACCCCCGTGAAGTACCATCTCTATGGCACCGCACGAGGACCCCTGGGCCTTACACCTTAGCCCGATGCTATGTATTCGGATCTGGACAAGAGAATCCTGCCTCAGGAAAATTTTTCACACCAACAAAGCCCAATTGCCTCCAAGCCTCATAAACCACGATGGCCACTGTGTTTGCTAGATTAAGGGAACGTACATCCCTTTGGGGAAGGGTCACAAGGGCCTTTTGGTAACCCTCGATAAGCTCTTGGGGGAGCCCCTTGGTCTCGTTACCAAAGACGATGTAGTCTCCTGCTGCATAGTCCACCTCTGAATAGAGGCTGGCACCTCCTGTTTCAACGAAAAACATGCGCCGGGGCTGAGCGGCGGAGAGGAAATCCGCGAAGGAATCATGAACGCGCAAATCAAGATGCTCCCAGTAATCGAGGCCTGCCCGCTTCAACTTGGGATCACTGAGGAAGAATCCTAGGGGTCGAATCAAGTGCAGCGTTGATCCTGTAGCCACACATAGCCGTGCTATATTTCCTGTATTGGCCGGAATCTCTGGTTCGACTAAAACCACGTGCATTCCCAGCAAACTCATCTCCTTTACACGATCAATGAGGGCCTTCACCCTCATTTTTGACAGCACTAGAATAAATAGCGCATAAAAGCTTGCACCTTTTCTTGAGTCATGCCTAGACCCAAGGTCATGGGAAGTTCGGTGATGGAGAACAAAACGTGGAAACTCAAACCTTCGTTGACCAAGGTAATGTCCAGTTTGACTTTCTCCAGAGGTTCAGAGTAGGACATACCGATGCCAAAAAAACTGCCCAAGGAGAGAGAAAACCGCCAAAGGCCCTGCCTGGAAAACTGGATATAAGGGCTGATACTGTACTCAAACTGGCCCAACTCGGTGACAAAGATCTGGGCCGTGCCGGCCAGACCTGTTCCCACATCTCCATACATCCGGTTAAACTCCCCATAGGCCCCAAAGTGCGGCTCAGAAGAGGTCAGAAAGGTCGACAAGACAGGTCGCTGGGTGTTGCCTGCAAACAGTTCCAGCGTATAACCAACATTGCCCATATAGACTTGTTTGTGGCCGCCAAACCAGCTTGACGGCTGATCATCACCCTCGGCATGAGTGAGAAAACCGCCTATGCCGGTCTTCTCGTAACCAAACAAACCCAGGGAACGAACATTTTCCTGACTAAGCTGCAACCCTTCCTGCCATCCCCAGGGTCCAAAACCAAAGGGCAAGTCTTCAGCATCAAAGGCCCAGGCGCTTGAAACGGGCCCTAGAGCTAGGATCCCTAACATGCAAATTGTAATTACGATCCGGGACCTAGCGCCCAACGACGATCACTCCCATCTCACATACGTACTTCCTTTACTTTGGGCAAGTCAGTGAGTTCTTCCAGACACAGACCTGGGTTAAGCACGACTTCGCCTATGTTCATTGTGCCCACAAGGGCATCCTCTTCAAACACGGCTATCTCATGGGGAAACCAGGTGTTACTCTTGACACGCACCTGCAGCATCTCCTCCAGGCCGTCAACTTGCAGCAAGTAATCACATACACCTTCCTCTTCGACAACCTCCAGAATTTCTACCTTATACTGAGAGAAATCAAAGAAGGTGTTCAGGTCAGCTATACTCAACGTTGACAACACTTCCTTGCTGGCGTCCTCCAATCCTCGAACAGCGATCTGGTTATTAATCGGTTGATACATGCGGGACTCCATCTTCTCCTGATTGGCCACGAGAATATACCCCCGCAGTTCGCTTGGTTCTGAAAATTCCACACGGGCCACTTTACTCTCGACGCTGGCCAAAAGGGTGAAGCACATCCTTTCGATGCGCTGTCCTCGAATCTCGGTGACACTGATATCCATGGTGAGGTCGGCCACTCCCTCTACCGCGTTCTTGATCTGCTCCACGACTTCTTTCGCCTCAGCAGAAATGGCGATTTCTTCCATGACCTCGTTGTACTTCTTCAAGGCGAGATCCTCATCTTCAGTCTCCCTTTGAGGGGGCTGGCTCAAATCCAAATGAAGGGTGGTGGGCAGATCATCTGCCGCTGCAAATCCAGGAAAAACCATCATTGCGAAAAAACAAAGCATCATAATAGCAGAAATCGTGATCAATGGTGACAAATAACGTTTCATGTCAGCTGACTCCTCATTCGAAATTCCCTTGATCAGGTTGCACTGAAGTCTTACAAGTTGTACAATGGTCCTTAGATGCTTGAAAGGAGGGATGCCACATGCCCATCTATGAGTATAAGTGCTCCAAGTGCGGTCCTTTTGAACAAAAACAGAGCATGAAGGATGATCCCCTTACCCATTGTCCTACGTGCGATGGTCCTGTTCAACGTCTAATCAGTCGTTCGGTTGGCATTGTGTTCAAAGGGCCAGGCTTCTACATCAACGACAGTAAGAGCGATTCAAGTCACTCCAAAGATACTTCGGCTTCATAACCATATGCACCTTCTGCGGAAGGTGCTTTTTCTTTTGCAGCCTAGTATCCCAGGTCGCGGCGGACCACATTCACCTGGGGAAGCCCCGTTTGGCAAAAATGCTTCCAATTGGCAAAAAAAATCTGCAGCGCCCTTTGTTTGAGAAAAGTTGTGGACCCGCTATTATGGGGTGTGATGATCACGTTGGGCATGCCCCACAAAGGACTATCCGCAGGTAGGGGTTCAGGATCGGTAACGTCCAGCCCAGCCCCGGCGATCCACCCTTCCTGGAGGGCCAAGATTAGATCCTCCGATGGAATCAGACTTCCCCTCCCCACGTTAATGACAATGGCATGTCTGGGGAGTTGTCTGAGGTGGTCCCTATTCACGAGTCCAATGGTGGTCTCCGTTTCAGGGAGTGCACATACCAGGTAATCGAGGTCACCGAGACATTCGGCAAAACGATCCAGACCGTACACAGCCTGGGCATAGGGACTCTCCGTTGGATGCTGCCTAAATCCCACAACCTCGCAGTCAAATCCACTGAGCCTTTTCGCCACTTGGGATCCAATGTCACCGAAACCCAGGATACCCACGGTGGAGTCCGTCAGCTCTCCAAAGCGAATAGGCAGCCTTGGCTGCCAGATTCTCTGGGCCTGATTGTCGCGGGCTAGATGCAACCCCCGATTGAAACTCAAAATAAAACCGAGGACATGCTCGGCAATATTCGGTCCAAAAACACCCCGTCCATTGGTGAGCACCATGCGGGGATTCCCCCACTCCGCTTGGAGAATCTTCTCTACTCCGGCAAAGGGCGACTGCATCCAGCGGCAGTTCACGGCGCTAGCCAATACCTGCGCGGACAGATAACCCCCGAGAATTACATCTGCCTCCGGAGCCCATTTCAGCGCCTCTTCCTCGGTAAATCCTGTGAGCACAGTGGCGCCTGTAGTCTCCTTAATCAGTCCAAGATCCGCATCCCTAAATCCCTTCCAGGTGACCAAAAGGCGCATGAATACTCTCCTTTAGGGCATAGTCAATGAGGGTCGCGTCAGGCGGATGGTGTTCCCCTCTTTGATCACAGTAGGTGACAAGATCCTCTGGCGCTGCAGTACACGGGGAACGGGATTCGGCACGATGACCTCCTGCACACGGGGGGCCACCGTCTGGTACCACCTGTCGCCGTGGAGAAGATACAGCCCATCTTCGAGCCAGATGCTGTCCATGGCCGCAAACTCGCGGCTGACAGGTACAAACACTTCAGCATCGACGTAGGTTACCACGACTTGAGGTCCGGCCGATCCCTCCAGATTCAAAGCCAGCATATCACTCTGAGGCGACCAGCTGAAACCGGTGATGGACTGGCCGGCAAGGGTGATCATTTTGAACCCATGCCCCCAGCGGTCACAAATCCAAATTCCCTGCTGGGCTTGATCATCCACCATCACTGCTAGATACTGTCCCTGGGGTGACCAGGCAAAATCCAAAACATCAGTGCCTCCCAGCCAAGTAAAGGAGTGACCGAGTTGTTGATCGAGGACGGTCAATCCAGTGCTCCTTGCATCCACTGTAAGCAAGTATCTGCCATTGGGATCAGTTCGCCTCATTTGGTCCGAATTCCTTCTCGCATACAAGCTTTCTACGACCTCTTGATCCATTATTTCCAGCGGCGCGGACCAATAGGAAACCAAGTTAGCTGCAAGGCGATCCCGCCTCTGCTTTGTTTCAGGATGTGTACGGAAAACCTTGAGCGATTGGTCGTTGGAATCTCTACGCAGAAGATCATCAAGGAGAGTGACCGGCCCGACTCCGTCAAATCCGGCCTTAACCGCTAAGGCCTGCCCCACTCGATCGGCCTCGAACTCAGCTTCCCGCCCCCAGCCCAAGTTGATCAGCTGCAACAATGTCGTACTGGCCAAACGCATCAAATCGGCCGAGGCAACATCCAGCGCGATGGCACCCACCTCAAAAAGCACAGTTAGCCCCATTTGCCGCAGCACCGCTTGCATTCCATGTCTCTTCTCGATGTGGGCGATCTCATGGGACAACACTGCGGACAGTTTGGCTTCGTCATCGCCGATGGCTTGAACCAGACCGCGCGTGATGAAAACATAGCCCCCTGGCAAAGCAAAAGCGTTCCATTCAGAGGTATTCAGCACCGTCAGGGTATAGTCTATATCGTGCCGTTCCACCGCCCCCACCAGTCGCCTAAAGACCTCCTCAACCCACATCCTCTCCCCAAAGGGTAAGATATACTCTCCGCCATACTGCTTCACGAGTTCCGGCGCGGTACCTCCCCCTAAAGTGCGTTCGAAACGCTCCCCAAAGGAATACGTGGGGGCAGCGTATACCGTATAGGAGAGAAAGGATGCCGCCAGCATGATCAAGAGGATGAACCCTGGTTTTCTAGACCGTATTCTAGTCAAAATAACCACCGCCAGTGACCTAAAATCTCCATAAGGAGAGGGTCTTCCATCACCCAAGGTCCATCACTGCTTAGGGTTATGGAGAATCCTTGACGATCCGGAAGCACCAAGAATACACGGTGTTCCCACAACGCATGTCCCCGTTCGTTCTCATAGCTGTAAACCACTGAGAGCCCAGCCTGGCCGTCCACATCCGTCTCTTGCAGGCTTCTTTGGAGCTGGAACTGCTGCAGACCTCCCGGTCCAGCATAAAGCACTAAGGAACGCTCGGCCCATTCTTGGAGGGAGGGATCGGAAACGGCGCCGAGGCGTTCGAAATAGAGCAAATCAGAATCGCCTTCACCGTAAAAAACGATCAGGTTCGCTGTACTCTGGTGCGCCTGGAACACCCATTGATCAAAAATGGTTGTACTATACAGAGCGGTGGGATCGGTGAAGACAAATGCCCGGGCAATTCCGCCGCTCAACAGGATCAATAGGAAGATGCAGGCAATCCTAGTTTTAACGTTCCCCATTGGTCCACCCTCCCATGACCTACTAGGCCGAATCCCGCACCACCAAAGTGGCGGGAAGTTCTCGATGATCAGGGGTATCCCTTGATCCATACACCTGAGCGATTAACATTTGTACAGCGATCTGTCCGAGTTCATAGATGGGCACAGCCACAGAGGTTAAGGCCGGATGGACACAACGACCCAGGATCGTGTCGTTGAAGCCGACCACAGCCACATCACGACCCACCTGAAGACCCCGCTCCTGCAGAGCTTGCATGGCACCGATGGCGATAAGATCGTCGACAGCAAAGAGTGCACTAAAGGTCTGGTCGCGTTGGAAAATTCTGTAAACAGCCTGGTACCCACCTTCCACAGAGAAGGCGGAGTGTTCCACCAGTTCCGGAGGGGACTCCAGATTATGCTCCCGCAAAGCGGCTTCATAGCCCACCAACCGGTCGGCGCTGACCACATAGCGGGGATCCCCATCAAGGCAGGCAATACGGCGATGACCCTGGTTGATAAGGTAACGTACAGCCTTCTTGGCATCTTCGATATTGTCGTTATTTACCCAGCGAATGTTGTCCGCACCTTCATAGCGCCCGATCAGAACAAAAGGAAACTGATCACGGGCCAAGCGTGGTATAAGTTGATCGTCCCGATGAGAAGCTAAGAGTATGACCCCGTCCACCCTGCGCTGCCTGAGAAGGTTCAGACACTCCTCGTCCTCCTGTTCAAACGTCTTGCTGGTAGACAACACCAAATTGAGCCTGTGTTGATGGGCCACAGAGGAAATGCCTTGAATAACCGCGGGAAAAAACGGATTAGCGAAATTCTCTTCCGTCAAGCGGGAGCGAATAAGTCCGATGCTGTTGCTGGTTTGATTGACCAGACTACGGGCGATGGCATTGGGATAATAACCAAGCTCCGCCATGACGGCACGAACCTTTTCCTTGGTGTCCGGGCTGATCCGGGGATGATCGGTGATAACGCGGCTCACTGTCGAGGGGGACACGCCCGCCCGTTTCGCCACATCCTTAATGGTCACGCTGGCCAAAGATACCACATCCATTGCAGTGCGCAGTTAACGCCAATGTAATACGACAAAACTAAGCCTGATTCCTTCCTCCACTACCTATCTTGGGAGGTGTTCTTCTGTCCAAGTACACATCAAAACTCTTCGTGGGGACACTAGGCCTTGTGGGTGGACTCTGGGGACTTCGTTTCCTGATCACCCAAGCCAGCCGCTTCAGTCTGAAGATCCTGATGACCGATCCCTATCTAGAAAATCTGACGGAACTAATCTCGGCGACCAAACGCACAGGGGCCCAAAACATCCTGGAAGCAAATCTCCGTGCTCAAAGGGCCGAAGTCCTGAAGCGTCCTTTGGGCTCTCCTCGTAAGTTTATGGGATTCGATGGGTTGATGTTTGTCTCCGCCCATCTCGACCGGCTGCCCCTTCCCCATACAATCCCGGTACACACAGAAGTCGTGATTGGACCTAAAGCGCCTAAGCCACTGAAAGTCGGAACGCCCTTAATGGTCTCGGGTATGGCCTATCAAAAGGCCCTGTCGGAGAGAATGAAGTACGCCCTGGCTTTGGGCAGCGCCAAGGCCCAAACCTCAACGAATACAGGAGAAGGTCCCTTCCTGCCCAAAGAAAGAGAACTGGCTGACCGACTGATTGTCCAATATCCCCGCATACCCCTCCATCGCACACTAGAGATGCTGGCTCAGGCCGATGCCCTCGAAATCCAGTTCGGCCAGGGAGCAAGTGCAGGAAGTGCCCAGGCCCCCTATCCGCACCTCGTCCAGACCGAACTGCCTGCTTTGCGCGGGGCCAGCGATCTTCCCAACATTGTTCGCTTCCTGAAGGAAGCGGGGCAAGGGGTGCCGGTGGGAGCCAAATTCTCCTTCGCAAACAACCTGGAGCGGGAAATCGACCTCTGTCTGGAAGCAGGTGTGGACTATTTAGCCTTGGAAGGGGCGGAAGCCGCCACTGTACAGGCGCCCCCTATCTTGGAGGACGATTTCGGTCTACCCACGATTATGGGCCTGTCTAGGGCGGTCAGACACCTCCGAGCCAGAGGCGTGCATGGCGAGGTAAGTTTGATAGTCTCGGGCGGCTTTGTCTCCCCCGGTCAGTGCCTGAAGGCCTTGGCACTAGGGGCCAATGCCATCTATCTAGGGACAATGGCTCTTTTTTCGGCCAACCACACCCAAGGATTAAAGGCGGTGCCGTGGGAACCCCCCACCGATGTGGCCGTCTACGGAGGCAAAGCCAGTAGGAGGTTTAACTGGCAGCTCGGTGCCAAACATCTGGGTAATTTCTTAATCTCCTCCACTGAAGAGATTAAGGAAGGAGTGCGTGCTCTGGGTAAACATGCACTGCAGCAAGTTGATTCCTCTGATCTAGTGGCCCTAGATGAGCTCACCAGCCAGGTAACAGGAGTTCCCTTAGCCTATGGACGTAGAGAGAAGGTACGCGCCACGGTCTTGTCTGGAGGGAAGTAAAAGAGAATTTGCTCCGTTCCCCTGCTGAAGTGCAGCGTCTCCACGAAGATCCTGCGGCCCATTTCCCGAGGACCAAGGCCTTGCAGCTCCGGCAATATCTGCAGAAGCCGGCCGGACTGAATCAGTTCGTTTTCCAAACGGCGATCACTGCGCCCTCCCATCCACTTCGGCGTGGCCTGGCGCGGTTCGTTCTTGCGGAAATCATAGCAGAGCCAGGGCAGCAAATCCGGCTTCTCGTCCCTGAACAACTCCCAGAGGTTGCGGCAAAGCCCGAGTAAAGAATGGTTCAGCCAATTGTATCCAGCCTGCTCCCATCGTTTGGCCAGTTCATTGAAGAATGCAAAGGGAGAAGACCCCTCTGCCAGGAGATAGGCTAAAGAATGGGCAAAGCGGGGCCCATAGTACTTGTCCACAAGATCTTCAATGACCTTCAGACGGGATAGCTCTGCAAAGGACATGTCCTTGGTGGACAAAACCTCATAGGGTGCCTCTTTCGTATAGACACAGCCAAAGCTATCTGCCCGCTCTCGGAGAGCGGATCCCCGCAGCAGCTTGAGAAACCCAAGGTGAATGCGGTCGGGCCGGAGAGCATATACAAAATCGAAGGATTCTCCAAACCTCCAAAAACCCTCTTCGGGCAGACCCGCAATCAGGTCCAGGAGGACTCTGACTGTGGTCTCGCTTTTAAGAAACAAGACAACCTCCCGCAGCCGATCCAAATCTGCGCGGCGGGAAACGGCCTCCAGAGTCTCCTCGTTGGTAGACTGAACACCAATCTCGAACTGAAAACGATTTTCCGGCGCCCTGCGCAAGAGCTCCAGGATCTCGTCTGTGAGAATATCGCCGCTTACCTCAAGCTGGAACCGTGTTTCGGTCTCCAGCTCGAGCATGAATTTCAGGAGCTCGAAAGCTCGCCGAGCATCGTAGTTGAACGTACGATCCACAAAGCGAACCTGTTCTACGCCAGCATCCGCCAAAAGCTGGAGTTCTTCCATCCATCTCTGATCAGGGAACTTGCGCACTCGTCCCATCACCGAGGAAAGGCAATAAGCGCAGGCATAGGGACATCCCCGGGTCGTCTCGTAATAGACAATCTTATTTTGCAGTTCGCCGAGGTCACCAGCATAAATAGGGGGAATGGCAGATAGGTCCAGAGGTTCCTGGCGATTGACCACGATCTTCTGACCCTGCCTGTAAACGAGTCCGGGAACAGTGGCGAGCATCCCTGGCCCGGGAGCGCCTCCGCTTTGGCTAAATACCTCCAAAAAACGCCGCAGGGCTTCCTCCCCTTCACCCGCAATTAGATAATCGATGGCTGGATGATGTTCTAACCAGTACTCCAGGTCAAAGGAAACCTCAGGACCGCCCAGGATAATCGTGGTCTCGGGACACACTTTCCGCAGATTACGAGCTAAGGGAAGCACCAACTCGATATTCCAAATATAGCAGGAGAATCCTACTACATCCGGTTTCCTGGACGCCAACTCTGCCAGAATGGCATGGGGTTCCTGGTTGATGTTAAACTCCAAGGTCTCCAGATCGGGAAACTGGGGTTGGCAATAATGCTTGAGGTAGCGTAGGGCGAGACTGGAGTGACTGTATTTCGCATTGAGGGCCACCAGCACACAGTTCATGACGCTACCTCCCTTACTCAAAGCAGGAACCGCCAATGAACTCCTGCAGGAGAGAGTTGCAGGGGATGGCGGACCAGTCCTCCACGGCGACAAAATGCTGCAGGAAACGGAGCATACGCCGGGCTTCGGAGTATTGTGGCTCCCCAGGCGTGATCTCTCTTAGCAGCTCTTCGGCCAAGGGTTTCAGTACGGCCAGTTCATAGACCAAAGTAGAGTTAAACATGACGTCCGCGCTCTCCTGGAAGGGAAAGATGTGGCGGTGTTCACCCCTGGTGACGGAAGGCCAGCGTTCAATGGTCGCCCGGGCATCAAGCCCACGAAACTGATTATCCCGAATCATCCGCCGCAACATGCGTACATCGGTAGTGGAGATCCTGGTATGATGGTCTAGGTTCAGGTTTGTCAGCGCAGAGATGTAGATCTTGAACTTCCGGCCCTTTGGAATCGAAGCGGTTAGCTTATCATTGAGCCCATGGATCCCCTCGACAATGATGGGCTGATCCGAACGTACTTGGAGTGTCTTGCCATTCCACTGCCTTCTGCCCGTGGGAAAGTGAAACGTCGGTACTTGCACCGCTTCCCCTTGAATCAGCTTGGTGAGATGTTCGTTGAACAGCTCCACATCGATGGCCTCCAGGGCCTCAAAATCGGCGTTGCCATCCTCATCCAGAGGCGTGAGATGCCGATCGACGAAATAGTCATCCAAACCAATGGCCACGGGCCACAAGCCGGCCACCCGAAGTTGAACCGTGAGCCGCTGGGCAAAGGTGGTCTTTCCCGAACTGGACGGACCGGCAATTAGAATGATGCGCAAACGATCCCGTTCCTTGGAGATCTGTTGGGCGATATCGCGGATCTGATTCTCATGGTACGCTTCGGAAATGCGCACCAAGTCGCCAAAGCCACCGTCCCTGATACAATCATTGAGGGCTGGTACTGTAGGAATGGAGATGTTGTCCTGCCATCGTTCTGCCTTGAAAAACTCATTAAAGAGCTTGCCTTGTTCCACATACTCCCGGATCTGGGTGGGATGGGCTCGGCGAGGGTATTCCAGAATGAAGCCGGGCAGGTAATAGCGGAGTTTAAAATACTTGAGATAACCGCTACTGGGCACTAACATGGTCCGCAGAGAATCATGAAACCCGCCAAATCTGTACAGGACGACTTCATCCTCACTCTGCTGGCTCAAGAGACGAAGTTTGTCCTCCAAACCCTGTTGAGAATAGATCTGTTTCGCTTCGTCCATGGACACTAAGCGCCTCTCAAAGGGGATGTCTTCCTCTACAAGGGCATGCATGCGCTCTTCGATGGCCCGGATGTCCTTTTCAATAACGGGTTGGGTGTGGTCAATCTCACCATAAAGACCATTACTTAGGGCATGTTTCACATGCACAGTGCAGCCTGGAAGAACTTCTAGAGCAGCTCGGACGAACAAAAAGACCAAACCCGCCCGATAGGCGCGCATGCCGTCCTCTGAATCGGTGTGGAGAAATTCGACGCGGCAGTCTTCGACCAGGGGGAACTGAAACCCCATCGTATCGTTATTCACCCGAGCCACCACCGCCCCTTTTGCCTCTGGGACCATTGCAGCAACATCTCCCAATGGTGTTCCTACGGGAACTCGAAATTCCCTCTGATCGACTTGCACTAAAATCTGTTCACTTCCCACAATATTACCTCCTCAAGTACTTGGTGCGCGAATAAACCCGAAACGTGGAACTGGTGATGATGATGCCCGCTGCCACCGCACCTGCCATTAGAATGGTTGAGACCAACAAACCCACAGCGTCAACGTAGTCCTGCTGCAAAAAGCTCAACATGGTTAAGTAGGCCTTACCTCCTGGCACTAAGGGTATCACACCAGGAATCAGGAAAACCAAGACCGGCTGCTGACGTCTTCGGGCGAGAACCTCACTGCATACGGCCACTGCAATGGCGGCCAGAAACACCCCCAAGAGTTCCCCTCCGCCTTGGCGCGCGCTTAAGGAGATGGTCCACCCCAACGACCCCACTGCACCGGCATACATTCGTTGGGAAGCTGGCACGCGGTAGATATAGGAAAAGGTCAGGGCGCCCACAAAACCAGCAAGAATTTGGGTTACCATCTCATCGACCTCCCAAGCTTAACACAAGCGCCACCCCCGAGGCAATGGCTACGGATACAGCGAGGGCTTCTGCGCTGCGGCTTAACCCGGAGAGCAGCTCCCCACTAAGAAGGTCCCGAATAGCCGTGGTCATGGCCACACCGGGTGCCAAAACCATCACGGCCCCAAGTGTGATTAGGTTGGGATGCGTCGTCAGTAACTGCGATATTCCCAGGACAAGGCCAGCGGCCACGGCAGCCCCAAGGGCCGCCTGCAGAAACTTAGGAACCGATTGTCGGTGGAGAAAAGAAGTCACCATGAGTACGATAGCCCCCGTCACTCCAGCAAGCAAAGCATCAAACCATGTTCCCCCATACATGATGGTAAAGGCCATGGCCCCTCCTCCGCCAATCAGCTGGCGCCGCAGGCTTTCCGGCGCACCCTGCTCTTGCAGTCGCTGCAGTTCTCTCCGGACTTCGTCCACGGATATGCGCTTGGCGGAAAAAGCTCGACTGAGGGCGTTCACCTCTGCGATGGTGGCGAGGTTATTGTAACTTTGGCGAATGCGTCGAACCCTCGTGTACACCCTCCCATTGGGAGCATGCAGAGAGATGAACAGACCCGTTGGAGTGGCAAAGCCCTCCACCTGCACAAAACCCGCCGCCTGACCCATGCGCTCCATGGTCTCCTCGACGCGGTATACTTCGGCACCACAGGTCAACAGTAGCTCCCCCGCCAACAACACCAGACCGACCAATTGCTCCATACCCTTCATTCCATTTCGCCCTACTCCCTTAGAAGGAAATCCATTACGTATGTTGAAATCCACAAGCCAAGGGAGGTTGATAGTGTGGAAATAAACCAACAGAGATTAGTGGACGAGTTCCTGGAACTCGTGCAAATTGACAGTGCCCCCAAGAACGAGCGGCTCATCGCCGATGCCCTCTTAGCGAAACTCCGATCCCTGGGCCTCACCGTCACCGAGGACGATAGCGGCGCCAAGATCGGCGGGAACGCCGGAAACATCCTGGGCGTTCTGGAGGGAGAAAAAGCTGCTCCGCCCCTGCTTTTCTGTGCTCATATGGATCGGGTGCATCCCGGTTTTGGCATCCAACCGCAACTTAAGGGCGGACTGATTACAAGTGATGGCACCACCATCTTGGCCGCCGATGATGTGGCAGGGATCGTGGCCATACTCGAAGCTGTGCGCATCATGAAGGAGCAAGAGCTTCCCCATGGACGCATAGAAATCCTCTTCACAGTAGCCGAGGAAGGCGGACTGTTCGGAGCGAAGTCCTTAGATGCCTCTACACTCCAAGCTAAGGCCGGTTTCTTCCTAGACTCGAGCGGCCCGGTTGGCTCCATCGTTGTTCAAGCGCCAGCTCAAAAGGGTCTCCAGGCAACGATCCATGGAAAAGCGGCCCACGCTGGTTTGGCCCCAGAAGAGGGTATTAGTGCCATCCTGGTCGCCGCCCACGCCATCACTCGAATGCAGCTCGGCCGCATTGATTCCGAAACAACCGCCAATATTGGAGTGATTCAGGGCGGAGCGGCCACGAACATCATTCCGGATCGGGTAGAACTGAAAGGGGAAGCCCGCTCCTTAGACAACAGCAAACTGGATCAACAGATGGATCACATGGTGGATATGATCAACACCACCTGTGCTGAGCACCAAATAAAGGCCGATATCCAGGTCAGCCATAGCTACAGTGCCTTTAACCTCAGCCAGGATGATTATCCCGTGAAGCTCGCGGTGGAGGCTGCCAGAGCCCTGGGACTTGCTCCCCGTCTAGAGAGCACCGGCGGCGGCAGCGACGCCAATATCATCAATGGCTATGGAATCCCCTCGGTGGTGTTGGGCATGGGTTATAGCGATGTACACACCACCAAAGAATCCATCCCGGTCGAACAATTGGCGGCTGCAGCCAAATACGTGCTCAGCATAATTGAAACAAGTTAAGATCGGGGGTCTGACCCCCTACTCAAAATCCTCGCTAAATCTTCCGCCGAAGGATCGCCCAAGGAATTCTTGATGTTCTTGGTTAACATAGCCTTCGTCACATAGTGTTCGATTGTCTCTGCACTTAGTTGCAGTGTTCCCCCAATCCCTGCGAACAACTCGTGCATGAGGCCGCCGAAGGCAGCTAACGAGGGCAGCTCCAGAAGCTCCAAGATGGTATCCACCCTTTCGGGCGCCACCGTCTTCGTGTATTCCAAGTAGGCTGGCATGCAGACCCCGTTAGCCCGGCCATGGGGCAATCCGTCATAGTAGGTCAAAGAATAGCCTAGGGCATGGACGAGCGCCGTGCCCGTTTGGGCAATGGCAATGCCCCCTAGGCTCGATGCCAGCAAGAGTGCTGCCCGCGCCTCGCGATCGATGACTTTTTTGCGTAGGGCGGGTATGGTAGTTCCCCACAGGGCAATCCCTTGGAGCGCAGGCAACTCACTGGCCTCTGTGGCCCTCTGGGACAGATAGCTTTCCACCAAATGGGACAGGGCGTCTACCGCGGTATCAATGGTGACATCAAGGGGTAGCGACTCTGTATACTTCGGATCTAAATAGGCTACTTGGGGGAATAAGTCCGGCCCGCCGAGGCCTTTTTTTGTTTGCTCTTCAGCAATGGTCAGAACCGCGTATTGCGTGACTTCGCTTCCGGTACCAGCAGTGGTAGGAATGGCCACGATAGGTAGAGCCCGGTTCTGCCAGCCGTCCTTGTACAGCTGGAGAGGATGGGCATCATTCACCGCCAAGACCGCCATCACCTTGGCTGCATCTAGCGGCGACCCGCCGCCAATAGCCAGGACATAGTCACAGCCCTCTTCTTTGGCCACTTTGCCGCCCTCGATCACCGTTTCAACGGAGGGATTGTTCTCCACCTGATCAAAGACGACGTATTCACCGGGAAGAACGGACAAGACATCATCGAGAGCGCCACTGCGGCGCGCCGACGAGCGGCCGGTGACGATCAAAGCCTTCTTCCCCAAGGCCAGGCCTGCGCCGGCTTCCCGGACCACATCGGGTCCAAAAACCATCTTCGTTGGCATGAAAAAACTGAATTTGTTCACTTGCAGCTCTCCTTCCTAGACTTTCACCATCTTCCAGTTTCCTTGACTGAAACGCCTCTGAATCAATACACCGCGCACAAAAAGATCCAAAACCATAGCCACCCAGGCCCCAATGAGGCCAAGATCAAGACAAATGGCGAGCAGATAGGCCAACCCAATCCGGACAAACACCAAGCTGATGATGACGATTTTCATGATAGCCCTAGTATCCCCGGCCCCGCGCAAACCTCCCGCTAAGATCATCCAAGTGGCCAGAGCCGGCTGTGCTATTGCCACCAAACGTAGACACATGGAGGCCAGCTCGATCACCTCAGGATCCTTGGAGAAGATCCTGACTATGGGCTCCGGCATGACTGCGAAGATCACGCCCATCACGGTCATGACGAAAATTCCTAAATTGCGGGCGGTGCGGCCAGACTGCTCGGCATCATCGGGACGTTTGGCACCCAGGTTTTGACCCACCAGAGTGGTTGATGCGGTGGCAAATCCCGCTCCCGGCATAAAGGACAAAGACTCGGCGTTCAGGGCCACTTGATGAGCGGCATAGGAAACGGTACCCAAAGACGAGACGATCATGGTATATACCAACTGGGCCAGCCGCATCATACCCTGCTCCACGCCTGCCGGAACTCCAATGTTGGCAATACGACGAATGATGGCCCGATCCGCTCGAAAGGAATCCGTCAGGCGCACCCCGAGCAGATCATGACGACCAAGCACTCTGAGGGCGAGAAATCCTCCTGACACATGGGCGAGGGCCGTGCCGATAGCGGCGCCAGCAACTCCTAGTGCAGGGATGGGACCTAGACCATAGATAAAGACTGTGTTACCCAGAACATTAATCAAGTTTACCAGGGCCGTAATGCGTAGAGGCGTCTTCGTATCTCCAGCACCACGCAGGATAGCGTTGATTACAATAAGAAAGTAGTTGAGGATCATGGCTAGAGACACAATGCGTACATAACTCGAGGACAGATCGAGTACGAGCTCTTCAGAGCGGGCAAAGAGCAATCCCAACAGCCCTCTGGCGCTCAAGATGAGGGTCATCATAACCGCACCGGAGACCCAAATGCCGAGGATCAGGGACTGCCGGGCTACATCAGCCGCCTTTTCAGACTCGTTGGCTCCGATGTAGCGAGCCACCAGCGCAGTACTCCCTGTGGCCAGGGCGCCGAAAACAGTGAGACCGATTTGGGAAATCTGATTGCCTAAGCCCACGGCTGCTAAGGATGCTGGACCTAGACGACCGACCATGGCCGTGTCCACAATGCCAACCATGGTGTGCAGCAGATTCTCCGCGATGGCAGGTCCGGCCAGAAGCATGATCTTTCTGCGGGCAGATGCTGCGCTGAATGGTAGTTGTGGCTCTGCCTCCACGTCTCTCGCCCCCTTCACTTGGGCAGGACTCCAGCCTGCGTTATCGAAGTAACCTCTATTATACAATGAAAGAGGGATTCTTTGTGCAACAATCCGTCTACGATTCACCACTGGGACCAGTTTTTCTGTGGTTTAAGGAAGGCAGATTGATCTACGCCACATTTCGCGAAGACTACGGGAACGAGTGGTTAGCCAAACGCTTCCCCCAGTCCAAAGCAGAGATGCAACCCCTCCAAAAAGGCTTCCAGGCCGACCTGGACACCTATTTTAGCGGCGCGAGGATGGAGTTTGCCTGGCCGCTTCAATTAACCGGAACCGACTTTCAGAAAAGGGTGTGGCAGGAAATCCAGGCAATTCCCCACGGACAGGTTACAACCTACAAGAAAATCGGTGAATCCCTAGGGACCAAGGCCTTCCGAGCCATTGGACAAGCTTGTGGAGCCAATCCTATCAGCCTAATCATTCCCTGCCACAGAGTCTTGGGCACTCACTCGCTGGGGGGCTATGGCGGCGGAACCAACCGCAAACGTTTGCTGTTAGAACTAGAAAATGTTACTCTCGCACCAAACCTATGGGCGTAAACGGGAGGTGAAGATCATTTCACGTTTGATCTTTGGCTTCGATATCGATGGAGTCCTGACAAATGATGACGATGGCCACTCCAATATCTGGCTCAGGGAAGCGAGCGATTACTTCGGCGAACCTATATTGAAACGCGCCTACTACATCGAAGAAGCCTTCAACAAAACCAAAGGCGAGGTCCAGGAGTTTTTTAGGGCCCGGGTTTCTACTATCTTTCAAACGGTACCTGTGCGGGAACACGCCGCAGAGACTCTCCAGAATCTCAGGAGCCGCGGACACGACATCCACCTGATCACGGCTAGGGATGAAGAGTACCGCCAAGTGACGGAAGACTGGCTCGAGCGCCATGGAATCCCCTATCACAGTCTAAGCATGCGCAAGGACAGTGAGCGGTACTCCAAAGGGATCCTCTGCCAACAGCTTGGAGTGGGCTTCTTTGTGGATGATAAGGTAGAAAACGCGGAAGATACAGCCAGGCTTGGCGTTTATACTCTCCTCTTTCATGCCTCCCATAATCTCGAGGCCAACACCTCTCTTCCCCTGGTAAGAAGCTGGCGGGAGGTTCGGACTCATATTGAGCTTTTCCTAAGAAACACTCAGCTCTAACTCTTCCTGGCATAACTCATAAAAACTGCACCAGGGACACTGTTCCCTCGAATCGGTCAAGGCAAACGCGTCTTTGGACTTCGGTGCATTCTGGGAGGGGTCTGCTAGCAGTTCCTGCATCTCCTTCATACTGGCCCGGGCCCGCGCCGCCACAGCACGCAGATCATCCGTGCTAAACTGCATTTCGCTTTGCAGGTTTAGACTCAGATACTCCAGACGTGCCCTGATCCACTCTGGCGGCACACCATGCTTCTCATGGACATACAAGGCGTACAGGGCTACTTGGTCCCTGTTGTCTTCGGCTTCATCACCTGTTTTCCAGTCCACAATGATCCAGACACCATCAGGGCTCTTGTACAATAAGTCGGGCACTGCATAGACCGGTGTCTGATCAAGCAGGAATGTATCAAACTGTTCACACGCCACAAGCTGCGTCCCCTGTAGAGCCAATTCACCCCATACCCCTGAGGCGACCAGGGCCTTTGATACCTCCCCAATGCGCTGGTTGATCTTTTCGAGAGTCGTGTCGCTCACTGCCATCTGGTAATAAAACTCCCGCAGCATGTCCACCCGATTCGGGCGCCGAACAAACAGATCGCGCTCATCCCGAGATGACCGCCACACCCTCCTGAGCTGCCTGCGGATCTCCTCCTCCACCTGCTCAGCCCGGGGTACGGCCCGCCCTCTTGCTATCCCCTCGACGATCTGCTGGGCACTCTTGTGCAGAGCGTCACCTAAGACCATGTACAGGTTGGTGAGTTTTTTGAGCCGATAAGCCAGCGCCGCCTCATGTTCAGCACTAAACTCCCAACCATTGTGGGATCCATAGTAGTGATAGTAATAGCGCCGTTGGCAGCTGGCGAAAGTCTGTTGCCGCGAGATGGACCACGACCACTCAGGATACTCCCGCCTGACATAGCCTGTCATATCACAAACCCCCTTTTTGCGCCAGATCGGCCAGATTGTGACCGCCGGGGTTTTGGAAGACCCTCAGGTCAAACTCGGAGATAATGGCCAAGATATGGTCAAATACATCGGCGGCCACACCTTCATGGTTCACCCAACCCACATCCTTGGTGAAGGCATAGATCTCCAAGGGCAAACCGTTGGGGGTAGGAGCCAATTGGCGCACGATCATGATCAGATTCTGGTTGATCTGGGGATGCGCCCGCAGATAAGCGGCGACGTAGGCTCGAAAGGTGCCTAGATTAGTCAGGTGGCGTCCGTTAACCACGGACGCACCGTCAATACTATGTTCTCGATTATATTCCTCTATTTCCCTGACCTTAGCGGCCAGATAGTCCTGGAGCAATTGGATCTTACTGAGACGTTCAAACAAGTCTTGGTCTAAGAAACGCACGCTGGTCTGATCAAGGAGAATCGCCCGCTTGATCCGCCGGCCGCCTCCTTCAAACATGCCCCGCCAATTCACAAAGGAGTCTTGAGCAAGCTTATGTGTTGGAATGGTTGTGATGGAACGATCCCAATTCTGCACCTTTATGTAATGCAGGGCCACTTCGACCACATAGCCATCAGCGGAAAACTTGGGGACCTCAATCCAATCACCCACGCGGATCTGATCATTGAGTGTAAGTTGAATCCCGGCAAAGAAAGCTAAGATGGTATCTTGAAACACCAAAATCAAAACCGCACTCAAGGCACCTAATCCTCCCAGGAGAGCCCAGGGCGATTGTCCTAAGAGCAAAGAGAAAATAGCGGTGCCGGCAAAAACCCACATGGCGATTTGCACAATCTGTACAAAGCCCTTAACGGGCATGCGATCCGAAATGGGAAAGCGATTATAGATGACAAGACCCGCCTTGATCACACGATCGAGGGAGAGGGTGACCACAAGAATCACCGCAACCCGCAGAAACTGGCTGACAGGATCCTGCAGGACCTGCAAATAGGGGACGATGCGGAACATGATGATGCCTGGAACTACCATGGAAAGGGTGTTAAACACTCCCTGTTCAAAGACGAGTTCATCCCACTGATTGGGCGTCTTGCGCACCAAACGGTACAGCCAGCCTAGGACATATCTCTTTACAAGGCGATGGGTGATAGCACTAATCGCCAGTCCAAAGAGTAAGATGAGAAGATCACGAACCACCGGATTCTCTAGAAAGTGCATGCGAACCCCCCTAAATCCTCGCCCAAAGTCTCGGTGCGACGCGCCGGAGCAATAGCCAAGCCAGACCAGCTAGGAGCGCGGACACTAATGTGAACTCGATGGGAATCAGCCATAGGGTCTGGGTTTGCCAATTTAGATAGAGCAAACCGCCCAAGATAAAGCCCAGGCCCACTACGACGGTCAAACCTATGATGGCGTTGAGATTCGATTTAACCGCCTTAACGGGGTTCACCCAATCTAGCATGGGCCGACTTAAATCGAAGATGGCCAGCAGGCAGGCAACAGCACTAGCCAAGACCACTCCAAAAAGCGTACCGAACAAGACCTCCCAAACTCCCCACCCCGCCAAATAAGCGATGGGGATCACGCCCAGCAAACAACCAACAGTGTTGATCACTTGCGCCGCGAGCACTCTGGATGTGATCAATTGACCAATACTCACCGGCATACAGCGTACAATCCACAGATACCGGCCTTCTCTGGAGAAGGTGGTGGAGGGAATCAAACTCATGGCCGTCATCAGCATGAAGACCAGGGCAATGCCCCCAACGACCAGCAGAGGATGGACTTCCTCGAGATTCA
>DUPN01000053.1 GCA_012838305.1 Bacillota bacterium
GTAAAGATTCCAGGTTGAGATCACCCATCAGCCAGCCCAAAAGACCCAGGCCAAACAGGGCGATACCCACAATCAACACAAGAACGGATACCTTTTTTTGCGTTCTCACACGACCACCTCGAAGATAGTGGAGGGGGGCATCTGCCCCCTCCGAGTTAGAAAAGCTTAGAAGTCTTCCAGAATCTCCACCACTGTTTGAGCCAAGTTATCTAAGGTTCCTTGGACTGGCGCACCTTCGTTGAAGATGAGTGCCAGAGCATGACGCCACTCAGTGGCAATGGAGTCATAAGCCGGATGCAAGTTACGAGGGTTAATCCAGCCAGACATGGAGACGATGTCAGCCATGGCCGGTTTACGCTCGAGGTACTCGGCGTATTCTGGCATTTCCATTACACTTTGACGAGTTGGGAAATATCCGGTAGCATCTGCCCAGTAGAGGTTAATCTCAGGGCTGGCCATAAACATCATGAACTGCCAAGCTGCATTTTTCTGCCTCTGGGTGGCAACGGCAGGGATCAGGATGGTTGCGCCGCCAACTTCACTTAGGAAGCTAACGCCATCTTCGCCCCCTGGTAACCAGGCCATACCGACTTCAAAGTCACTGTTCTCTACATAGGTGTCATACAAAGAGCTGGTATGGAACACGCTGAATGCGCCGCCATCCCAGAAGAGCTGCCTCATATTGGGAGAAGCTCCAGTTCCGTAAGCATAGTACGCATAACCCTTGTCAATCCACTCTTTCATTTTGGTGGTGACATAGACGGATGCTTCGCCGTTTAGGTCTGTGCTGAAACCATCTTCCAGGATGACCTCAACGCCGTTGTTCAAGAACAGGGTCTCATAGTACCAATAGTCCCATCCGCCAAAGACAGTACCATAACGAGCGGTTGTTCCGTCTTCGTTGAACACAGTAGCCTTTTCCAGGAAAGCCTCAAACTGGTCGAATGTCTTGGGCATTTCAATTCCCTCGGCATCGGCTATGTCCTTGTTGTAGTACATCACTTGGGTGGAGATGAGGTAAGGCAATACAATCTGTTTGCCGTCATAGCTGGTGGCAGCGATCAGGCCTTCACCAAAGTCGGCAATATCAAAGTCATATGCTTCGATATAGGGGTCCAGAACTTCTGTGATTCCTGCTGCGCCATAGCTCGGTGGATAGGATGTGTTGGCCGTGGCCAATGCAGGTACTTCACCGGAAGCAACTGCAGCAATGAGCTGAGTGTTGATCTCAGTATAGCTGCCGATATAGACAGGCTCAACTGTAATCAAAGGATGCTGTTCGTTAAAGCGCTCAACCATGTAGTTCAGATGCTCATGCCATTGATCTTCGTGGGCATGCCACCATTGAATGGTGATGGGCTCAGTGACGTCATAGCGGGACGCGGCTGCGCCAACGCCAACCACAGACAACATCATAAGCACGACCAAAGCCAAACTAATTCGTTTTTTCATGGTAAAATGTTCCCTCCTGCTGTTTGTTATGGTAATACTCTTAGCTACAAGCATATCACTTGCTCAACCGAAACGAACGTCTGAGCCATCAACCACCTCCCTCAACATGGGGGCCGCACACGACTCCCTAAGTACTAGTTCCATAGGTAGCGTTTGCCCTAATGGTCCTTGGGCTGTACCGTCAAGCTCGCTCAGCAAGATCCGTGCCGCTGCCTTGCCGATTTCGTAGGTAGGACAGTTTACTGTGGATATGGCCGGTTCAAGGTTGGCCGAAATGCCGATATTATCAAAACCCATGATGGAGAGATCTTGTCCTACAATGCGCCCCGCTAGCCTGGCCGCTCTGAGCAGATCGGCCGCTGCCAGATCATTGAGGCAAATCACAGCCGTCATCTCAGGGGATCTCTGCAGAAACTCCACCAACTCCGTAATCACTTGTGTCTCGTGTTCCTTGGAGCGATCCTCCAAGTAAACGTAGCGGTGATCTTCCAGATCCGTTAACAGCATGGCCCGTTTAACCACCAATCCATGATCGCTCATGGCGTCTCTGTAGCCTTGAATCCGGTCATGCAGGGAAGCCATGAAACCGGGCGCCTTCGTCACCAGACCGATATTTCTATGTCCCAGCTTGATGAGGTGGGATGTGGCATCATATCCGCCTTGATAGTTGTTGGCTTCCACGTAGTGGGACTGTACATAGGGATAGTGTCTAGTCATCACAAAGGGAATACCATGGTTTTGCAGTTCAAAGAGCCTCGTGTTGTAAAAGTCTGACGCCGTGGCGTGAATGATCACACCGGGATAGCCTTGATCGATAATCCTCTTGATGTACTCCCCTTCGGTTTTCTGGCTATTGTTTGTAGACAGGACCGATACACTGTACCCGTGGTTAAACAGCACCTCTTGGGCACCCATCACAATGCGCCCTGTAAAGCTGGTGGTCAAATAGGGAACGATGATCTGAATATTGCCGCCGCCATTGACCATCCTGGCTTTTTTATCTGCAACGAAGGTGCCTCGGCCGTGAAAACGATCGATCAGGCCCGCGTTTTCCAGAGACACCAAGGCATGACGAATTGTTGCACGACTTACACCATAGCGTGCGGCCAACTCCAGTTCTGTACCAAGTTTGTCCCCGGATTTCAGATTCGAGCGAATAATATCCGCCTGAATCTTGTGGGCCACTTCTTCGTACAGGCAAACTCCAGTTTTGCTTCCCTGAATCCGTTCATCCATCGCCTTTCTCCCACTTGTCTTCACATTTTTGCGCTTCTCTTTAAATTTACAATACCATTCGGGCAAAGGTCTGTCAAGCACAAAAGGACTGACCTTTAGGTACCGCTGCTGGGAGCCAGCGCCCGATTGGGCCGGCGGCTAGATGTCCCGATATGCGCTCCCCAAGCGGGTAAGAGCAGTTTGTTTTCCACGAAAAAAGCAGCAAAGCCCTGAGCGGACTTTGCTGCCTGAAGTCAGACATTCCTTACCGTTTGATGTTGTAAAACGCTTTGGGCCCAGGATATTGGGCTGTGAAATCCAACTCTTCTTCGATGCGAAGTAGCTGGTTATATTTGGCCACCCGATCGGTTCTGCTGGGGGCACCAGTCTTGATCTGCCCGGCATTGGTAGCCACAACCAGATCTGCAATGGTCGTGTCTTCGCTTTCACCGGAGCGATGTGATACCACAGCTGTATAACCGGCCCGCTTCGCCATTTCGATGGCGTTGAGCGTTTCAGTCAAGGTGCCAATCTGGTTCACCTTAATCAGAATCGAGTTGGCGATATTCCGCTCAATCCCGGTCACAAGACGTTCTGTGTTGGTTACAAACAGATCGTCGCCTACTAATTGTACCTTATCACCGATGGCCTCGGTGAGTTTTTTCCAGCCGTCCCACTCATCCTCACTGAGGGCATCCTCAATGGAAATAATGGGGTACTTCTCCACCAAGTCGGCGTAATAGGCGATCATCTCATCGGTATCCAATGCCTTGCCCTCGCCTGCTAGATGGTATTTGCCATCCTTAAACAGCTCCGTCGCTGCCACATCCAGGGCGATAACAGCATCAACGCCCGGTTTGTAACCGGCCTTCTCAATGGCCTCCAAAATCACCTGAATAGCCTCTTCGTTGGACTGAAGATTGGGGGCAAAACCTCCCTCGTCGCCAACAGCTGTGTTGAGGCCCTTGCCCTTCAAAACAGCTTTAAGGCTGTGGAAGACCTCTGCACCCATGCGCAAAGCTTCTTTGAAGTTCTGGGCACCAATGGGCATAACCATGAACTCTTGAATGTCTACATTGTTGTCAGCATGGGCTCCACCATTCAGGATGTTCATCATGGGAACCGGGAGCTGGGTCGGGGCAACCCCGCCGATGTAACGATACAGAGGCAGCCCCAGGTAGTTGGCAGCCGCATGGGCGCAGGCTAAAGAAACGCCTAAGATGGCATTGGCCCCGAGCTTGCCCTTGTTGGGAGTTCCATCGAGATCGATCATAATCTGGTCCAGAGCAACTTGTTCCAGAACGTTCAGGCCAACGAGCTCAGGGGCAATCATGTCCTCCACGTTCTCTACAGCCTTTTGAACGCCCTTGCCCAAATAGCGGCCCTTATCACCGTCACGGAGTTCTACTGCTTCAAATGCACCTGTGGAAGCACCAGAGGGAACAATGGCACGACCTGTAGTGCCGTCAACCAAAAACACTTCCACTTCTACCGTGGGGTTACCCCGGGAGTCAAGAACCTCCCTGGCGAGAATATCATCAATAATCATTTATCTTCCTCCTTTACGATTAAGCTTTCACCCGTCATTTCAGCTGGCTGAGGAATATTCATCAAGTCCAGGAGCGACGGGGCTAAATCCGCCAGAATCCCGGATCTTAGACCATAGTTCGCCGGAGCATTAAAGAGCCAAATGGGAACCAAATTGGTTGTATGGGCTGTATGAGCCTGTGCAGACGTGGCGTCCACCATTTGCTCGGCGTTACCATGATCTGCGGTAATAATGGCCATTCCGCCTTGACCTTTGATCGCCTCCAACACTTTACCTAGGCCTGTATCCACCGCTTCTACCGCAGCCACCGCCGCCTCAAAAACTCCGGTGTGGCCCACCATATCGCAATTGGCGTAGTTGAGTACAATCAGGTCAAAACGTCCCTTGTTCACCTCATCCACCACCCGCTCCGTAACCTTCGGCGCACTCATCTCAGGTTGGAGGTCATAGGTGGGAACAGTGGGAGAAGGAACCAGAATGCGCTCTTCCCCTGGGTTTGGTTCTTCAATGCCTCCATTGAAAAAGAAGGTCACATGGGCGTACTTTTCGGTTTCTGCGATCCGCAGCTGTGTCTTTCCGAGACTGGCCAGGTAGGCCCCTAGGGTATTTCTCAAATCCTGGGGCTCATAGGCAAAGGGGACGTGCAGCTCGGCATCGTACTGGGTCATGGTGGCATAGGCAATATCCAGCTTCCGGCCCCGATCAAAGCCATCGAAATCGTCATTGACCAAGGCCCAGCTCATCTCCCGAGCTCGATCGGCCCTGAAGTTGAAGAAGAGCACACTGTCGCCGTCTTGGATGGGCCCAACCGGCCTGCCATCTTTGGCGATCACCGTGGGGATTACGAACTCGTCAGTTTCTCCCTGACTGTAGGCCTCTTTGATGGCGGCAGCACTGTCACTGGCCATCCGTCCCTGCCCCAGGAGGGCATTGTATCCCTTCTGCACCCGCTCCCAGCGCCTATCTCGATCCATAGCGTAGTACCGGCCCGAAATCGACGCGATTTGACCCACTCCGATTTGCGCCAGTTCCGCCTCTAGATCAGCTAAATACTGATGGGCACTGCTGGGAGGCACATCGCGACCGTCGAGAAAAGCATGGATGTACACCTCGGACACCCCGCGCTCTTTCGCCAGGCGTACCAGGGCGTAAAGATGTTCCGAATGGCTATGCACGCCGCCAGGTGAAACCAGACCCATCAAGTGGAAAGCTCCCCCCGTTTCTTTGGCATGCAGCACGCTTGCCACCAGCACTTCATTTTGGAAAAAGTCTCCGTCTTCGATGGACTTGGAGATACGCACCACATCTTGATAGACAATGCGGCCCGCACCAATGTTCAGGTGACCTACATTGGAGTCACCCATCTGACCGTCCATCAGCCCCACACTTCGGCCCGATGCGGAAAGATAGCTTCTGGGTGCATGCGAATCGAGCCAATCCACCGTAGGTGTCCGGGCTGCTTTGATGGCATTACCCTTTGTTTCATCACTGAGGCCGAAGCCGTCAAGGATGATTAATGCGGTTGGTTTCTTCATCGATTTCACCTCGCATGGGTCTAGTACCGAATAATGCCAACAAAATCCTCAACCTTGAGGCTGGCTCCTCCTACGAGCGCTCCATCGATTTCGGTCTGCTCCATAAATTCGGCTATGTTACTCGGTTTCACACTGCCTCCGTACTGAATTCGGACTTGCTCGGCCAGCTCAGGACCGTACAGTTCGGCCAAGGTCTGGCGAATGGATGTGATCACCTGATTGGCGTCCTTGCCGTCGGATGTCTCACCTGTGCCAATGGCCCAAATGGGTTCGTAGGCAATCACCACATGGGCAATCTGCTTCGCGCTTACGCCAGCCAATCCCTGTGTGGTTTGGGCCACCACAACGTCGGTCGTCTGCTCCGCTTTGCGTTGGGCCAAAGTCTCGCCCACGCACAGAATGGGTTTTAAGCCGGTCTCTAGGGCTTTCAACACCTTCTTGTTGATCAGTTCATCACTTTCCTGGAAGATTTCACGACGTTCAGAATGACCAAGAATGACGTATTCACAGCCAACATCTTCCAGCATGGCTGGGGAGATTTCGCCTGTGAAGGCACCTTGATCAGCATAGTACATATTCTGAGCACCTAGTTTCACTTTTTTCAGCCCCAAGGCACTCAAAGCCGATAGACTGGTAAAGGGTGCACAAATCACAACCTCCACAGGGCTGTCCGCAACCTGCTCATCAAGCTTGCGGGCTACTTCCACCGCTTCTCCGACCGTCTTGTGCATCTTCCAGTTTCCTGCAATAATAGGGGTTCGCATCTTCTCACCTCTGCTTACTTATCATTAAGTGCGGCAACACCTGGCAAAACCTTGCCCTCTAAAAACTCCAGCGATGCGCCGCCACCTGTGGAGACGTGGGTCATTTGGTTGGCCAGACCCATTTGTTCAACGGCCGCGGCTGAGTCTCCGCCGCCGATGATTGTGATGGCATCCGAGTCGGCCAAAGCTTGGGCTACGCCGCGGGTACCTGCCGAGAAGGCTTCAAACTCAAAGACACCCATGGGTCCGTTCCACACCACTGTGCCTGCCTTTTTCACCACATCGGCAAAACGCTTGGTGGTATTGGGTCCTATGTCCAGTCCTTCCCAGTCCGCCGGAATCGCTGTAACATCCACAACTTTGTGTTCGGTCTCGGCGCTATACTCCTTGCCCACCACAACATCGGAAGGGAGCAGAAATTCGATCCCTTTTTCTTTCGCTTTAGCCATGATCTGGCGGCAGAAATCTAAGCGCTCCTCATCCAACAGGGAATTACCAATCTCGTATCCCTGGGCTTTGAAGAAGGAATACGCCATTCCTCCCCCGATGATCAAACTGTCTACCTGATCCAAGAGGGATTCAATCACAGCAATTTTATCCTTGACCTTTGCACCGCCCAAAATGGCTACAAAGGGACGTTTCGGCTCCTGGAGAGCCCCGCCCAAAAACTCCAGCTCTTTCTCCATAAGAAAGCCCGAGACGGCAGGCAGATACTCTGCTACCCCCGCGGTGGAGGCATGGGCCCGGTGGGCTGTGCCGAAGGCGTCGTTGACGTAAACATCTCCCAGTTCGGCCAGCTGCTTGGCGAATGCAGGATCATTCTTTTCCTCCTCTGCATAGAAGCGTACATTTTCCAGCAGAAGAACTTCACCCGGTTTCAAGGCGTCTACCGCCTGGACCACTTCAGGTCCAATGCAGTCATCCACCTTGTGCACATCCTGGCCTAAGAGCTCGCCCAGACGCTGAGCCACGGGATCCAGACGGAAAGCATCGTTGGGCTTGCCTTTCGGGCGTCCTAGGTGCGACATGAGGATCACCTTTCCGCCTTGTTTGACCAAGTGCTGAATGCTAGGGAGTGCCGCCCGAATTCTCTTATCGTCTGTGATGGCACCCTCTTGCATGGGCACATTGAAGTCAACACGCATCAAGACGCGTTGGCCTTGAACATTGATATCTGCAATGGTTTTCTTTGCCATAATAACCCTCCTCACAGAGGATCCCCCCAAGAGGGGGGATCCCAAAGGTACTTATTTCTTGGATTCCATGAAGCGAATAAGGTCGACAACTCGCATGGAGTAACCCCACTCGTTGTCATACCAAGCAACAACCTTGAGCATATTGTCGCCCATAACCTTGGTGAGGGCTGCATCGACGATGGAAGAATTGTCATTGCCCTTGTAGTCGCAAGAAACCAGGGGTGCCTCTTCATAGCCTAAGATACCCTTGAGAGGTCCTTCAGCAGCTTTCTTGAATTCAGCATTGACGGCTTCAGCGGTGACAGGCTTCTCTGTTTCCACAACCAGGTCAACTACGCTCACTGTGGAGACAGGCACGCGCATGGCAAAGCCATCGAGTTTGCCCTTGAGTTCGGGGAGAACCAAACCTACAGCAGCGGCCGCACCGGTCGTGGTGGGAACAATATTCTCCGCAGCAGCTCTGGCCCTGCGCAGATCCTTATGGGGAAGGTCCAAAATCCTCTGATCCGTTGTGTAAGCATGCACTGTGGTCATGAGACCCTTCTTGATGCCAAAGTTGTCATTGACGACCTTGGCAAAAGGTGCCAGGCAGTTGGTGGTGCAGGAAGCATTGGACAAAACATGATGCTTTGCGGGGTCATATACGTCCTCGTTTACGCCCATGACAATGGTAACATCCTCATCTTTAGCAGGGGCGGAGATGATAACTTTCTTAGCACCTGCATCGATGTGCCACTGCGCCTGATCCCGCTTGCGGAAAATTCCTGTGGCTTCCACCACGTATTCTACACCAAGCTCACCCCAGGGGATATTCTTGGGATCGCGCTCTGCATACACCTTGACCTTCTTGCCGTTCACGACGATGTTATCGCCGTCAACAGCCACGTCTGCGTCCAAGGTACCGTGGTTCGTATCATATTTCAGGAGATGGGCAAGTGTTTTGGCGTCTGTTAAGTCATTGACTGCCACCACTTCAATATTCGGGTCTCCCATAGCTCCTCGATACACCAAACGTCCAATCCGACCAAACCCGTTGATACCAACCTTGATGGTCACAACAAACTCCTCCTTTTTAAGTTATTTCTTTTAGACTCATCAACCTCCGGGCTACCCCCTCATCGGTGATGCAGACATCACAATATCCTCGAGACAATACTGCCATTACGGCCCAAGCCTTGCTGTGTCCACCTCCTACCGTCACCACTAAAGGAATTCTCTCTAAATCCTCTAAACGCAAACCCACCGATGTGGTGTTGCGCACTATATTGCCATGGGCATCAAAGTAACATCCAAAGGCCTCTCCCACCGCCCCGTCGGCGATCAGTTCCATCAGCGAGGCGTCATCAAATCCCCGCCTTCTGGCCATCTCTTCCGCCGTTCCGATACCGTGAACCAAGATATCTGCTCTGCGTCCCAGGGCGATGACCTCACGGATACGGGGCTCACTAAGAATCTGCTCTAGATAGCAGGGCAGGACATCCTCTGGAGCGTGGAGCTGACGATAACTGCCCCCGATATTGTCAGCCAAAGTCACCGCTATGGAGTTGGCATGAATCTTGGCATCCTCTCCGAGTCCACCGCGAATGGGAACAACTGTGACGTTCTTAGGAACATCTTGCCCTGAAAAGCATTCTGCCACTTTGGCCAGTGTTGTACCGCCAGAGACCGCCAGCACATGCCCCTCCCGAAGTACTCCCTTCAGATAGCGGGCTGCAGCCAAAGCCAGGTCCCTTTTCCCAGAGGGATTACTGTCTAGATCCCCGGGAACAACAATCATCTTTCCCACGCCTAGGGCCTTCTCCAGCCGACGCTCCACATATTCGATATCATGGAACTCCCGGACGACATTCTGCAGCAATGTGAGCACCTGCTCGCCCTGTGCCGTCAGTTCAACACCGACGGAACTTGTGACAATCAAACCTTGCTCCCGCAAAATCTCCAGTTCAGTGCGGGTAACCCGCTCCGAACTTCCTAACAAGGCCGCAAGGAACCTGCGCCCGATGGGGGCCTCATTCCGCACAATCTTCAACAAACTGTAACGGCGTTCTACTACTTCATCCAGTTCGGGAACAAGTTTTCGCAGGGCAACAAGGTCATCCACTATCGGTCACCTCTCCCTCGGGACATTATATGACCCGCCGGGGTATATTGTGTCCCACCTCAACGATAAATATTCTTCTTTCTGCCAGCGTTCCCTCCTACCCTTTGTTAATACTTGGGATCCAATTTGTCAAGTTGTCGCGCTTTTTCCCGGATTTGTCGCAAGCGGTAGTTGATGCCGGACTTGCTCATTTTTGGCACCATCAGTGCCCCGATCTCCTGGAGTGAAGCGTAGGGATTTTCCAAACGAATCCTGGCCACCTCTCGCAGCTTGGGAGGGAGTTCTTCCAGGCCGATCACGGCATCGATCAGCTGAATGTCCTCAATCTGCTCCATGGCCGCTTTGACCGTCTTGTCCACATTGGCCGTCTCGCAGTTCACCAGACGGTTCACCTGGTTACGCATGTCCTTCATTACCCGAACATTTTCGAAACGAAGCAGGGCGGCATGGGCTCCCATCAGGTTCAGCAGATTCACAATCCCACCGCCATCCTTCATATACACTAGCAGAGAACCCTTCCTTTGGGTCAGACCCGCCTCCAGGCCCAAAGAGCTTAGGGTTTCCAGAACCCTTTCCGCCAGGCGGGCCTGTTCGGTGGAGATTTCCAGATGGTATGTTCGCTCGGGATTGGTGATGGAACCGCTGCTGAGAAAGGCTCCCCGCAGGTACGCCCGTCTACAGCACTTTTTCCGCGGTATGCGGAGTTCACCGAGGACACCTTGATCCTTGAAGTCTTGATAGACTTGTCCGGCAGGACCGCGCCCTAAGACCCTCACCGTACAGATCTGGGCCCGTCGAGAGCGCGACTTGACCACCAAGACTTGCGTGGGCAGATCGGGATAGAGCCCCTTCAATAGGAGGAGAATTTTCCGCGCCACTAAGGGTGAGGTGTTGTTGAAATCCAGGAACTGATTATGGGCACCGAGCAAAAAGCCCTGAAAATCATAGAAAGCACTCAGCTCAGCCACCCGGCAGCACCGAGCACTGGGAATCACCCTAGATAGTTCGTGACGAACCTCGTCGGAAAAAGCCACATCAATCCCCCCTTCCCAAAACCCAAACCCGAACACGCCATTTTTGGATCTCCGCTTTGATAATCACCGGGGCATCGGTATTGTTCTTGAATTTGAAGTCCGTATAAGGCCAGGCTACAGTAGCATCCAGTCCATGCTTAATATAGCTGGGAGCAATGGAATGAATGCGGCGTTCCACAATCTCCAGATCCGCTTGGCGAACCGCATTGTATAAGGTAGTGGAGGACTGGCAAATGCCTCCCCCGACGCCAGGAACCACCGTCTCACCCAAAATGATGGGAGCATTCCGATAACCCCTCTCCACCGTCCGTTCTCCAACAACCTCGTTGAAGGAGAACACCTCACCGGGATAGACGACGCTGTTGGTGATGGCTTCCAGGGAAAGTCGAATGTTCTGAACCCGATCAGGACTCCCCATCAGGGGCGTGGAGAAGTCCCCCAAAAGGTGGGTTAATCCCACAAGGTGCTCTGTACGCCAAAAGGGGACAACCTCAATGGGCTCAAGGGCCAAGCGGGTCTTGGCCGATGCTTTGAGCACCTTCTCCACGATGCTGTCCACATCGAAATAGAGGCCGTTTTCATGGGGAACCACTTCGCCAGTGACCTTATGCACAGTGGCATTGACCGGAGGGCGCCTCATCGAGCGGGCCATCTGCTCCACGATCACCCTTACTTCGCCCTCGTAATAGTGTTCCATGGCTCGATCTTCTAAGTACACCCCGGAACGCACACCAAAGAACCTGCGGTGAATGGTACGGTACACCGTGGGAAGACCGAAACCCAATGTGGAAATCAGTACAAGCATAGCTGTGATTTTTCGCATACCCGCTCTTCCTCCCCTACCAAGTCTATTCAAGGAGGGTAGGAAATAAAACAGGCAAAGACAGCAGAGCCGAGCCAAGCAGCGCTTTTAGACTGCCCGTTCGCCATTCTTGTGTTTTCCGTGGATCGCAGCAAGGTGCATAATCTCAGCGGCCAGTTTCTGGCTGTCATGGCGCACCAGATCCATTTGATCCAAGAGATCGCTTTGGTGCACCTGGATACCCCGTTTGACAATCCCTGTTACATCGGCTTGCACAGGATGGGCACCCTCTAAAGCGTATTTTCTGGTCTGGGCCGCGGAGATCCTAGCCCGGTTGACCACAACATAATCTAGAACATTTTCTTCGTCGAGATGTGCCAAGAGATGATCCACATGGTCGCTGGCTGTGTAGTGATCTGTTTCACCAGGCTGGGTCATGACATTGCAGACATAAATCCGCAGGGCGGACGTGTTCGCCAAAGCCTCGGCAAAACCAGGGATAATCAGATTGGGAATGATGCTCGTATAAAGACTTCCGGGACCAATCACCACCACATCGGCCTGGTATATGGCTTCAATGGCCTCAGGAAGTGCCCTGGAACTTGCGGGTTCAAGGAAGACATGCTTGATTCGTTTATCCCTCTGGGGGATGCAGCTCTCGCCCATCATAATCGAGCCGTCTTCATAGATGGCTCCTAGACGGACCGACTCCAAGGTGGAAGGGAGAACCTTACCGCGCACCGCCAAAACCTTGCTAAAGGCACGAATTGATTCTTCGAAGTCTCCTGTAATGTCCGTCATGGCAGCGATAAACAGATTGCCGAAACTATGCCCTGCCAACCCTTCGCCCCAGTTAAACCGATATTGAAATAAGTCTTCCATCAGTGGTTCGGTATCGGCCAAAGCAACAAGAGTGTTGCGAATATCCCCTGGGGGAAGGATGCCCAGATCGTGACGGATGCGCCCGGAACTGCCTCCATCATCGGCTACTGTCACAATAGCCGTAATATTGGAGGAATAGTCCTTCAGGCCTCGCAGCATGGTAGATAGTCCCGTTCCTCCGCCAATGGTCACAATGTGCAGGCCCTTTTGGAGATTACGGTACTTATATACATGCTCCACCAGATTGGGTACATCAGCGGGACGAATGGCCCCGACCACAGAGCGAATGACATTGCGGATGGAAAGCGCGATGCAAAACCCACCGACGGCCAAGAGTCCTGCCCCCACCACCATGGAGTAGGACTCCCAACGTTCCACCCAGGTCAGGATGCTCTCCTCATAAAGTGATAAGACAGGGGCATTTAACAGCACGATCAAACCGGTGGCAATGGTGAAAACCCCCAAGATGAGGAGGCCGACCCACCGCTTTACTCGCATACCGGGATAAAGCCACTTCATTCTTTTCACTCTTCCCAACTCCCCTTTGGCCGAGATCTACAATCTGCCGGCGGCCGCTTGATCCACAACAAATGTGACAAAGGGATGCAGCTGGAGGACCGATGCGGGCACGTGCGGGGTAACAGGTCCTCGCAGTGCGGCATGGACGGCGTCAGCTTTGTTTGCGCCGCTGGCCATGAGGACAATGGCCTTGGCCTGCATGATACTTTTGATACCCATGGAGAGAGCCTGGGTGGGAACATCCTGAGGAGTTGCGAAGAAACGGGCATTGTCCTGAATTGTGCTCTCGGTTAAATCTACCACTTGCGTTTGGGAACCGAAGGCTGTTCCCGGTTCATTGAAACCGATATGACCATTGGACCCAATGCCAAGAAGCTGCAGATCAATGCCTCCAGCCTCTGCCATCAGCTGTTCATAACGGAGGCACTCCGCCTGCAAATCTTGGGCTGCACCATTGGGAATATGCGTGTTTTCCGGGCGGATATTCACCTTGGAAAAAAAGTTCTCTTGCATGTAATGGCGGTAACTCTGGGGATGGTCCGCCGCTAATCCCACGTATTCGTCCAAGTTGAAAGTGGTCAGCTCAGCAAAGTCTAGTCCCTGGCGATGATACTCGGCCAAGGTCTTGTAGACACCCAGGGGAGTACTCCCCGTAGCCAAGCCCAACACACTCCTGGGATCCCGGGCAATCTGCCCCTGCACGATCTGCGCCGCTGCATTGCTCATACTCTCATAGTCAGCTACAACAAGTATTTTCATACCTCACCCTTCTTTCTAATCTGCACTGTAGGCTATCCGTCCTGCAATAATGGTCTTTTGCACCTCAAAGCCTGGCGTAAGGATCACAAAATCGGCCTGATTCCCTTCTTGAATCCAGCCCCGATCCGCAAGTCCAATGGACTGGGCCGGATTGAAGCTGGCCATACGGAAGGCATCCGGCAACGATACGCCGATTTCCCGCACCATGTTCGCCACAGCCTGAAGCAGAGTCAGTGTGCTGCCGGCCAAGTTGCCCTCCTTGAGACGGGCCGCACCATCTTGCACGAAGATTCTCTGGTCTCCTAAGACATACTCCCCATCAGGCAGCCCTGTAGCCTGCACCGCGTCGGTAATCAAGACGATCCGATCCGCCCCCACACTCCGCAGCATGACCCGGATCGCACCGGGATGAACATGAACCAAATCGGCAATCAGTTCGGCCCAAATATCCGGAGTGGCCAAAATGGCTCCAAGAACCCCCGGCTCCCTGTGGTGTAAACCACGCATCCCATTATACGTATGTGTGGCATGGGTGATACCTGTTGCAAAACCTTCCATTGCTTGTTCGTATGTGGCATCGCTGTGGCCGATGGATACGGTGATGCCCCTCTCTTTTAGCCAAGCTATCGCCTGGAGACTTCCTGGGACCTCGGGAGCAAGCGTGACCAAGCGAAGTTTGTCCCCGAGAATACTGTGCAGCTCCGCGAGTTCGTCAAGATCCGCCCGGCGAATGGCCGGGCCATACTGGGCGCCTTTGTACCTCTCGTTGATATAGGGTCCTTCCAGGTGAATACCGAGCACTTCTGCTTCGTCTTCAGCTCCGGAATAATCGGCCACGAGGGTGGCTACCGCCCTTGTTTTGTCCTTCATCGCCGTCACTGTACTGGGCAGAAAAGCCACGGTGCCGTGCCGGGCTAGATAACGACCCATGGTGGCCATGGCCTCCACGGTTCCATCCATGAGCTCAACACCGTCTGAGCCGTGCATGTGCACATCAACCAGCCCTGGGGCAATGTATCCTCCTTGGGCATCAACAATTTCAAACACATTCGGATCGGCGGCCTTCAAAATCCTTTGGCCCTCCCGTTGATCACCCACATACATGATCCGGTCACCTATGGTCACCACTGTACCTTGTTCGATCAAACTATCGGTAACAACCGTTCCGTTAGTCAGGATCAAATGCTTTTTCTTCACTTTGTGCACCTCCTGGGTGAAAACAATCCCTAAAAAATAGTTCGTTCTTTGACCCGCTATTCCTGCCGTTCTCCCCTTGCTCACACATTAACATAGAATACTTATTAATCTTACTTGCATATTCTTGCACATCCATTGTATAATAACCCTAATAACTCGTGGGAAGGATGTATTTCAATGAAGAAAGCATGGGTCTTGGTACTTACCGTCTTGTTATCCTTGGGCACCTCATCTTTGGTTTTCGGTAGTGAAGTATTGAAAGTTGCGACGGAAGCGGGGTTTATGCCCTTTGAGTTTGTAAGCGAAAACACCGATGAGCTCTTAGGTTTTGACATGGACCTTATCCGGGCTGTAGGAGAAGTCCTGGATATGGACGTGCAGATCGACAATATTAGCTGGGATGGACTTATCCCTGCCCTTTTGAACAACAATTACGATCTGGTGATCGCCGGTGTCACCATTACACCAGAACGCCAGGCCAATGTCAATTTCTCCATTCCCTATTTTGAGTCTGTCTTGACCATCGTCAAGAAGCAGGAGGACGATGCCATTACCAGCCTCGATGATTTAGAGGGACAGATCGCTGCGGTGCAGATTAACACCACAGGGGACTTTGTAGCCAGCGACCTTGCGGACGCAGGGCAGCTCAAGAGCGTGTCCCGCTTTGATATGGTGGCAGATGCCATGCAGGCGGTGATCATCGGCGTGGCGGATGTGGTGGTAATCGACCTCCCCGTGGCCGAAGCCTATCTAGAGGCGAACCCTGCTGCCCCCCTGCAGACTGTGGGAGCTGTGGCCGACAATGAGTACTATGGAATCGCCATAAACAAAAAGAATGTTGAGCTCCTGGAAAAAATCAACGGGGCTTTGTTGCAGCTGCAGGAAGACGGAACCTACGATCTGCTCTTCCAGAAGTGGTTTGGGGCAAATTAGCGGTTCCTAAACCTTAGGGATCTGTGAGGAAGGAGAAGGAGAATTTGGAATTTCGCTGGGACTTGGTCTGGGGCTCCATGCCAACACTGTTGACAGGGGCAAAACTCACTGTACAACTAACCTCCATCGCTGTCTTCTTTGGCATCATTTTGGGGACATTAGCTGGCATCGCCAGAATCAACAAAGGAGTCTTCCGGGCCGTAGCAGCCACCTATATTGATGTGATTCGCGGAACTCCCCTTCTGGTGCAGACATTTTTAGTGTTCTACGGTCTGCCAAGCATCCTTCAGCGCCCAATTCCAGCCTATGTAGCCGCTGTACTGGCCTTGAGCGTCAACAGCGGTGCCTATGTGGGAGAAATCGTCCGTTCAGGGATCCAATCCATCGATCAAGGCCAATGGGAAGCAGCAGCTTCCCTTGGCCACTCACGTCTTCAGACCATGGGCTACATTATTCTCCCCCAAGCCTTTCGGAGGATTCTACCGCCCTTGGGCAATGAGTTCATCGCGCTCCTCAAAGACTCATCCCTGGTGTCGGTGATTGCCCTGGAAGAGCTGGTTCGCAAAGGACAGCTGATCATTGGCCGCACCTTCCGGCCCTTTGAAGTCTGGCTGGCCGTGGCACTTCTTTACTTTGTGATGACCTTTACCGTGTCTCGATTCGTCAATCTGCTGGAACGCAGAATGACACCTCAAACCTAGAGACCCCGCACCGGGCTGAGGCGATAATCTGGCCCTTCTAGATAGAGGTGCAGATTATTTCCGATAATGCGGGAGGCGGCACGCATACCTAGGCGGACCTCAAAGTCCTCCAGTGCGTAGTTGCTCGTGAAGACCGTGGGCTTCAGGTGGGTCAAACGACCGTCGACGATCAGGAGCAAGCGCTCCATGGTCCAGCCTGTGGGCCGCTCGCTGCCAATATCATCTAAAATCAAAAGATCCGCGGACAGCAATTCATCCAGATCCACATTGCTTGTCCGCATTTTTTCCAGCAAAATGGGTGCGCAGGCAAAGGACACCCTGATCGTCTCCTTGAGCCAATTGGCGATGGCTGAAGCAAGATGCGTTTTCCCCGTTCCTGAACGTCCTAAGAGCAAAATCCCCTGCCCTTGCGGAACCTGGGAGAAGTTGCGAGCGAAGGTACAGCAGGCGGTGTACGCTTCCCGGTTATACTCCGTTACCTTGAAGCTGGCAAAAGAATGGCTGCGCAAGCCCGGAGGCAGGGGATCAGGCTGCCTGGCAGCCAGCTGCTGCTGCCGGGACCGATCCTTTAAACGTTCCTCTCTGATGCAAGCACAATCGGAAAACAGCCAGTGTCCCTTAGACCTAGAGGCGGGCAGCGCAAAGGGATGGCGGTAATAGGTCTTAGTGCGGGTTTCTTGGCAGATGGGACAGATTTCACCTTGAAAAAACGATCGCCCTAAGCCGTGACTAATCATCCAGCCACGTGAAGAGGCTTTTGTCCTGCTCCATTTTCTTATAGCTGTAATCTTCCCGCCGGATTTTCTCCTTAGCCTGGACACGATCCTGATCCCTCCCCGCTCCCTGTTCGTCCTGCATGGCAGACCAATATGCATAAAAATGCTCGTCGGTCGTGACCCCGTGATTGAGCCAATCCTGAATAATCCTATGGACATAATTGAAGGAAATCCGTTTCTCCTTACCCTGAAAGCGTGAGCGCCGACGCTCCTGGGAAGCTCGGAGAATGGCACAGCCGATCACAAAGGGGGTCATACCCTCATCATAAGCAGCATACAGTTTCTCCTTTTGGGCGCTGGACAAAAGGGCCACTTTTTGCTGATACAAGGCAAAAACATCATCCATCGTAGGTTCGGTCATGACGCCACCTCCATAAAAAAACAGACACAATCACCATACCTATACCAAAAGCCCCCAAAAGATAGGGTACCGACTTCATTCGACCTGGGTAGACAGGAAAGAGCACACCCTCTCTGAGCTGCCTCTTCTGCGTTCGACCTCCCAGGCGAGGGGCCAGGAGATCAAAGACGGGAACACCCTCTCCCCCCACTTGCCACAATCCTTCCCCCAAGTCTCTCCAGAAACCTTCAGCCAAACCATCAAAGGAACCCACAAGGACATAATAACCCCAGGTGGGGTCGACTTGGGGCAGCAGCTCACGCTGCACTTGGACGCGAATTGTCTCCTGTTCAGGGAGGCCGCGGCTATGTACTCCATCGGAAAAAACGCGGACAACTTGACCATCCGCTACATAGAGTCTGCTTTCATCAAAGGGTGCCACACTGAGGCGGTAATGCCAGCCCAGGCCGGGACTTGTATGCAAGATGTAGGGTCCAATTGGGATCTCGGTATGTCCAGTATCCGCCTCCGCTGTGATACAGACTTCGAGACGCTGATGGAAGTACCCTTCCGGAGCGCCGAAAGGATTCGTTAAAGCGGCCAGCTGGAAGTCAAAATACAGATAGGAGTCATCTTCGGACAGCTGAAACTGGGTTAAATCGAAGAGGCCCGGCACATACACTAGGTGCTGGGGATAGAGCAAAGCTCCTCCCCCCACATCGTCACCTCTAGCATCACCCAGGCGCACAAGGGTTTTTTCCTGGGCCCATACGGAAATAGAAATGATCAACCCTAAAAGAAGGATCAAGCACAGTCCTGTCGCTGCCTTTTTGACCATAGAATCCCCTCCTAGGGAATCCTATGCCAAAACGCCTCGCATTATTGGTAAACCCGTTCAATGCGGCTGCTGAGCATACAGGTGATTTCGTAGTTGATAGTTCCCAACAGATCGGCCCAAGAGTGAGCATGGATCGTATGCGCTCCCTGGGACCCCAAGAGAACCACCTCATCACCGATTTGAACAGGCAAATCACCCACATCAACAAGGGTGTGATCCATGGTCACATTCCCCACAATGGGACAGAAGGTCTCTCGAATTAAGACCTGCCCCTTATTACTCAAGCCGCGGGAGAGTCCATCGGCGTAGCCAATGGGCAACACCGCCAAGGAAGTCTCTTTCCAGGTCACATAGGTGCTGCCGTAACTGACGGCGCTGCCAGCGGGCACCCTTTTGACAAAGGCCACCTTGGTTTTGAGACTCAAGGCAGGCTCAAGATGCAGAGTTCGCCGCTGATCGGGATACATCCCGTAAATTCCTAGCCCCACCCGGACCAGATCCAAATGCGACTCGGGGAAAAAAAGTGTGGCGGCGGTATTGGCGGCATGCAGAAAGGGAATGGAAATTCCCCTGGATTTTAGGTCGGACTGAACCGCCTGGAATCGCTCCCATTGCCACTTCGTGTACGTCAAATCCGGCTGCTCTGCTTGGGCAAAATGAGTAAAAACTCCCTGAATCTCCAGGCCGGGAAGTCCTTGGACCAGCTCCACCAAGGAAGCAAAATCCCCGGGCAGCAGTCCGAGCCGCCCCATCCCCGTATCCACCTTGATATGCACCTTCGCTGTCTTGTCCTGGGCCACCGCAGCCCGGGACAAAAGCCGCGCCATATGGGGTTCAAAGACCGTGACCACCAGATCCGCGGCGACGCAGACATCAAGTTCATCGGCTCCTACCGCTCCCAAAACAAGAATCGGTGCGTGAATTCCACCCCGGCGCAGGCGAACCGCCTCTTCAGGGAGGGCCACCGCCAGCCAATTTGTTCCATTGGCAATCATGGTATAGGCTGTTTCCAAAGCCCCATGCCCATAGCCGTTGGCCTTCACCACCGCCATGAGTTCACATTTGGGCCCAATCCACTGGCGAAACTGCCGCACATTGTGGGCAATACTGTCCAAACTAACTTCAGCCCATACCGACCGGGTGAGCTTGCTCATGACAGAACCTCCTGGATAGAAAGGAGCAGATCTCCTGCCTTTAAGCCTCGCTGACCCTTCAGACCAGCCAGATCCCCCGCCTTCCCATGAACATAGACGCCGAGTGCCCCGGCTTGAAGCGGAGTAAGACCCTGACTGAGAAAACCGGCGATCACTCCAGTTAAGACATCTCCGCTTCCGGCGGTGGCCATCCCAGGATTCCCCGTACTGTTGATGTACGTGGCTTCCTTGCTAGCAACAATGGTGGGAGCTCCTTTCAATACGACAACCAGGTTCCACTCTTTTGCCCACGTTTCAGCCACATCCAGGCGATTAGCATTCACGGCCCCTGGCTCACTTGCCACGAGTCGAGCCATCTCACCTGGGTGCGGCGTCACAATCCACCTGCTCCGTTTGGCTTCGGGTATCTGGTGGAGAAACTCTGGAGTTAAAGCCCTCAGCGCATCTGCATCAATCACACAAGGTCCTTCCCATCTGCCCAGCAGTTCCTGAACCACCTGAAGGACCTCGGTCAGGTGCGTAAGGCCAGGTCCTATCGCCAGCACATCCTTGCCGGAAGTTAATGTCTCCAGCTTATCTAGGCTGATCCGGCCGAATGTACCTTGCGCCGATGAGGCCACAGGTACCACAATCAGCTCATCGGGGGGAAAGCGGTCATAGATGGCCTCGGGGACCGCTAAGGTCACACAACCTCCGCCGCTCCGCACGACCGCCTGAGCGCTTAGGGAGGCGGCACCTGCATAAGCCAGAGAGCCGGCGACAACAAGGGCATGGCCAAAGGTGCCTTTATGACTGCAAGCCTCACGAACGGGAAGCCAGCCCATGGCGTCTGCGTCAAGTAGGAAACGGGTAATTTGCTGTTCCATCAAGGGGAGCCCCAGGTCCACCACAACATTGCGTCCGGCAAAGCTGGCCCCGGGGTAGAGCACACAGCCTGCCTTGAGCAGCCCAAGGTTGATGGTTAGATCCGCCTTGATGGCCGTGGTTTTGACCTCACCGCCGGCGGAGTTTACCCCCGTGGGACAATCGATGGCTACGACAGGTCGCTCCACCTCGTTGACCGCTTGCACCAAGGCCTCCGTGTCGGCGTCAAGACTGCCAGCAAAGCCTGTCCCTAAAATGGCGTCAAGGATGAGATCAGCCATGCCCAGGCTGAACTTAAGTTTTCCTCCATGGGATATATCCACCGAAGCGAAATCCGCCTTCAGTCTGCGGAGAATCTCCAGATTGGTGCGATTCTCTTTGCTGCGTCTTTGCTCTTGACCAACCAGGTAGATCTTTACACGGGCCCCCAAGGTCATAAGCTGCCTGGCTACAACCAAACCGTCACCGCCATTGTTACCGGTACCAACAAGAATATGTACACGTCGACGGGACAGACAGCCGTACTCTGCTTTGAGAGTCTCCACAATACGGCTGCCTGCGTTCTCCATGACCAAAAGGGGAGAGAGACCCAGTCTGGAAAAGGACTTTTTTTCCAGTTCACGCATCTCAGGACCTGTCACAACTTTCATCGCCTATTCCTCCCAGGGCAATAACATAAGCTATGGCCAGTTCTTTGGTATGTGCTAAGCTCAGGACAAATCTGCTGATCCCCAACTGCCTGGCTATCTCGCCAGCGGGTTCTAACAGTCGAACCTGTGGCTGTCCCAGTGCATCGCTGAAAATCTCAATGGAAGCAAAGGGAACCCCCTGCTGCCAGCCGCGGCCGAGGGCTTTCATCACAGCCTCTTTGGCCGCGAAGCGTGCAGCCCATGACTGTGGGCTTCTGCCTTCCAAGAAGGACCTTTCTCGGGGCGTGTAAATCTTGTCTTGGAAACCCCGCCGGTCTAAAGCCCGTGCAATGCGGGCAATCTCCACTAAGTCTACGCCGCAGCCCTTAACTGACACGGCTGCCGCCCTGCTCTTCCTTAATGGTTTGTACCACCCGTCCCATGGCGGAATGCAAGACGGAGGCATCGGGGTGCTCGCCCAGAACTCGAATCATGGGTTCGGTCCCCGAGGCTCTAACAAAAAGGCGGCCCATGGGCGCGAGCTCCTGCTCCGCCTGGCGAATCACCCCTTGAATGCGCTGATTCTCTTGCCAGCCTTCTTTTTGCGTTACGGTAATGTTGACCAAACTTTGGGGAAAGGCCACCATAGCCTGGGCTAGATCGGCCAAAAGCTGGCCTTGAAGCTCCCGAATCTCCAAGAGCTTCAAAGCAGAGAGGATCCCATCGCCCGTTGTTGAGTTTTGCAGGAGGATGATATGTCCCGACTGCTCTCCCCCTAAGATGGAGCCGGAGCTTTGCATCGTCTCCAACACAAAACGGTCCCCCGGTCTGGCATAGATCACATCACCGCCACAGTCTACAAAGGCCTTTCTTAATCCGCCATTGGAGTAGGGTGTGGCGATCACTTTTTGACCAGGCAGGCGGTTTTGGCGCAGCAAGTGCAAACCTATAATGGTTAGGATCTGATCGCCGTTGAGCAAATTACCCCTTTCATCCACGACCAAAATGCGGTCGCCGTCACCATCAAAGGCAAAACCCAAATCAGCACCTATCTCCTTGGTCAAACGGCGAATTGTCTCAGGATAGGTGGAACCGCAGCTCTGGTTAATGTTAACGCCGGTGGGCTCGTCATAGGCAGAGGTGACTTTGGCTCCCAAATCCCGGAATACACCAGAAGCAATGGCTGAAGTAGCCCCATGGGCACAATCGAGAGCGATGTGCAGACCCTGCAGGTCCATGGATACCTGCTCTTTCAAATACTCTGTATACAGACGGGCGCCTTCAGGTTCACACCTCACATCTCCCACGCCGCCCCCGATGGGACGGGGATGATCATCCCCTGCCATCAGACCTTCGATTCTCGCCTCCAGGGCTTCGGAGAGTTTGAACCCATCAGGGCCAAAAACCTTTATTCCATTGTCTTCGAGGGGATTATGGGAGGCAGAAATCATGATACCCCCAGCGCAGCCCAGCTCCTTCGTCAAGAAGGCCACTGCCGGAGTTGGAACGATTCCAGCCAAGACTACATCGAGTCCGCTCGAGGTAATTCCGGCCACCAAAGCCCCTTCCAGCATCGCACCGGAGCGGCGGGGATCCCGTCCGACTAAAATGGGCTGACCCCTTCCATTACCTAAAACGAGGCCCGCTGCCCTGCCTACTTTCAGCGCTAACTCCGCCGTAAGCTCACGATTGGCTACACCACGGATTCCATCTGTTCCAAAGAACTTAAGCACACGCTATTCCTCCCCTTGATCAACAGATTCAACGATGCGGATCGTGGGAGGATCGAGCTCCAGCCCACTTAGGCTCCGGCCTTGCGCATCCAAGGCCTGCACCGAAAAGGTCTCTTCCAAAAGCAGATCGGGGTCACCACTGAGATAGGCCACCACATGATCCACCTGATCTAATATACTGCGGGGACCTCGAAGGGTGACTACCGCAGGTGAGGGCCTAATGCCCATGGTCCCAGAGGTTCGGCTGATTCCCAAAAACGCAAGGGTAACGGGGAAGACTGCTTCCGCTAGTTCCTCTGTATAAACGCTCACCCATTGGGGAGTGACACTGACAATCCTCACTCCCAAGGGACCTTCCACAGCAACACTATATGTTTCTGTTCCTTCTACCGCTCCAGACAGATCGATCGACGCAGCGACTGCGCTCTCTCCCCTGTTCAAAAGGGGCGACAGTCCCCTGATCCTCACCCTGACGCTTTGCGGAGGATCCACCACAATCAGATCAGCCGGAACATTCTGCGCTTCCACTGCAACGGTGACGATCCGTTCCGTCTCGCCTAAAGTGCCATCGCCCGTCGCCAAGAGCCAAAAGACGATGGCCAGGAAGAGGGAAAATATCCGCCAATACACCTCCGGTTTGGTTAAGAAGGCCAAAAGTTTCCCGATCCGCCTCATCTGGTCTCGCTCCCTCGCCAATAGAACTGCAGCTGTTCCCTAAGGCGTGCCTCCGTTAAATACCTGCGGAGATGTCCTCCAACGGCCAAAGAGATGGTCCCCGTTTCTTCAGAAACAACGATCACGACCGCATCGGTTTGCTCGGACATGCCCACAGCAGCTCGATGCCGAGTTCCCAGGCCGCCGCTCAAGGGGCTGTCGGTAAGAGGCAGGACACTCCCTGCACTCACAATACGTCCCCCCGAGAGAATAATGGCACCATCATGAAGCGGACTCTTGGGCTCGAAAATGTTCAAAACGAGCTCGGTGCTGATTAAGGCGTCGAGTTTGACTCCGGTTTCCAGGAATTCATGCAGACCCTCCTGACGCTGGAGAACGATCAGAGCACCGATCCGTTTCGCACTTAGTCGGCCCACCGCACGGATGATCGCCTCCAGATCAAACACATCCTGGCCAAGGCCGCGCCCTCCCATCCAGCCAAAGATCTGGCCGCGCCCAATCTGCTCTAAACCACGCCGGAGTTCGGGATAAAAGACCACGGGCAGGGCCACCAGGATCAAGGTTGTGGCGTGGTCCAAGAGCCAGCTGACAGTACGCAAACTTAGTGCCCTGGCCAGGACACTGCCGACAAATATGGCCGCCAGTCCCTTCACCAAAGTGGTAGCCCTCGTCCCTTGAATGGAGCGAATCACCCGATAGATCACATATGCAACGATGAGGATGTCAATGGCGTCCCGAAGCGTGAAAATCACCTAGAGTTCCTCCTTAGGATCTCCCTCTTATGCATGCATCACTAGTTGAGCTGCCTTGGTGGCTTGACCATACTTTTTCATATCCATTTCCAGAACAGCCAATGCGGTCAAAACGTCCAACGGCGTTGCATAGCCCATGTGACCTATCCGGAAAATGTTGTTGGCATGGATCCCTTGTCCACCCGCAAATTCCACCCCATATTGTTCGCGAATACGGGTCCGGAAACTGTCGGCATGAGGATATTTCACCGCGGTCACTGTGGGAGAAGCATCCTCATCCCGGACCAGGAGTTCAAGGCCGAGTGCCCTGGCTCCAGCCCTGACCATGTTCCGCATCAGCAGGTGACGGGCGTAAACATTTTCCAGGCCTTCCGCTTCTATCATATTTAATGCTTCCTCTAAAGCGAACACATTATTAATGTTTGGCGTGAAGGGTGTCTCCGACTTGTCCAAAAACGCTTCATAGCGGCGCAAGTCAAAGTAATAGCGGCTGGAAGTACAGCTGTCTAAGTGTTCCCTGGCTCTAGGGGAGAAGGTCACAAAGGCGGTCCCTGGAGGTGTCATCAGACACTTCTGGGAAGCACTCACCACCACATCCAGCCCCCATTGATCCATTTTACAGGGCGCGCCCCCCAGAGAACTCACGGCATCCACAACCAAGAGAGCTCTGTGATCACCTCTGGCTTTGGAGACAGACTCCACATCGTTGAGAACGGCTGTGGAAGATTCGTTCTGCACCATGAAAATGCATTCAATTTCGGGATGCCGACCCAAATAGTCAGCCACTTGCTGGGGGTCCACTCCCTGATCCCAAGGGAAATTGAGGACATGCATCTTCGCTCCATAGGCGGTACACAGGTCAGCCCATCTTTGGCCAAAAAAACCTCCCACTAAACAAAGAACGGGAGTCTCCGGAGAAACCAAGTTACTCACAGCTACTTCCATCCCCGAGGTTCCAGACCCGGTCATCATATAGATGGGATTTTCGGTGCCGAACAGTGCCCCTAGCCTCTTGAGCACCGCTGGAAAGTGCTCCCTGAAGATTGCACCCCTATGATTGATCATGGGTCTAGCCATTTGCATAGACACTTCGCTGGGCACTGGAACAGGCCCTGGTATACGCAATACGGGCTTAAAACGATACATGTATAACCCTCCTTGTTGTTACTCGAACCCTAGGTTAAGCGGCTCAAACGCTGAGCGATGGCCGCTATTTCCCGTTCGCCGCCCAGGGTGCCAAAATCTTCAACGATCACGCCTTGGCGCTCCATATGGCTCATAAGCACCCGCAGTGCCTTGGCTGAACCGAGCATGCCGGCCTGTACAAACGCGCCGCCCCTCTTCCCTTCCAGGCGTGTGGTTCGTTTCAGAAGATTGTCCATGTCTGCGGCAATCTGCGGTTTCCACCAGCCTGTATACCCTGTGACAACACATACCAGAGAATAGGGTGCGGCACTGATGGGCGCACTACCGGACGCCTTGGGGGACTTCAGATCCACCTTCGTGCCACTTTGTTCCATCGCCCGTTGCAGCGCTGCCACAGACTTTTCGATTTTCGGATCGTCTGTATGCAGGATTAATACTCGCATTCTTTTTGCCCCCTATCGTGTTTCCCAGTCTAATTCTTTATTTCTCTAACTGAAGGCCAAATCCTTTCATCTGCCATAATAACGAAGGATTCCGGAAAAGATCGCTGCTGCCACTTGCTTCTGATAGCTCGTCTGCGAAAGGAGTGCAGCCTCCCGGGGATTGGACAAAAACCCCACCTCCACCATGGCTGCGGGCATGGACGTATCCCGCAAGACGCGAAAGTCGCCTGGCCTGGCCAGACGATGATTTGGACCAAGATGTCGCACCAACTCTGTCTGGAGCGTCTTAGCCAAATGCTCCCCCTGACCGCTTCCCTCAAAGTAGAACGTCTGAGCACCAGACCAAATAGGGGAAGGGAAGTAGTTGGCATGAATGGAGATATACAGATCGGCCTGGGCTTGTTCGGCTATCTGTACCCGCCTGCTTAAGTCCTGACGTTTGCGGTTTAGTAGATTGACTTCGCTGGAATCGGCTAGATCGTAGTCACCGCGGCGCACCATGACGACATAAACCGCCGCCCTCTTCAAGAGGTACTCCAGCTCTTGGGAAATGGCAAGAGTGACGTCCTTTTCCAGCACCCCTTGGGCACTCACAGCTCCGGGGTCGATGCCGCCATGGCCTGCATCGATCACAATGGTCCTGCCGGAAATTCCTAAAGGGGTGTTCCCGCCTGACACCGGCAGGAAAGGGATTTCACCGCTGCCCAGGAAGATTCCCAAAGCCAGACAGGCAAAAACCCACCACAGGACTTGCCGCATGCTAAAGAACCATACCCGCATAAAAACACCTCCACACACCAAGGTATTCAGGTGTGGAGCTGTTTACAACACTTCAGAACACGAAATCCCGCTTTCTTGGCCATGGTCTGGCAGGAACCTGCCAGTTCCTCGAGGTACGCTTGCAGGCTCTTGGCGCCTTGCTTGGTGCGTATCACAACCCAGAGACAGCCCCCCGGCTTCAGGATATGGTAAGCCTCGCTGAGAAGGGGGTAGAAGACGGCTTTGCCCGCACGTATCGGTGGATTGGACAAAACTGCATCAAATCGAAGGCCAGGTGGAAGCGCCTGGATACCATTGCCCACAAAAATCTGGGCATTGGTGATTCCGTTCTTGGCCATGTTCTCCCGGGCCAGTTCCCCGGCGCGTTCGTTCACATCCACCATGTAGACCTTGCCCAGGGGGCCCACCAGATCAGCTGCAACAAGACCCAGGGGACCATAGCCGCAGCCCAAATCCAGCACCCGATCGCCACGTCGAAGGGACATGGTCTCAATCAAGATCCGGGAACCCATATCCAGTTCCCCTTTGGAGAAGACGCCGGTATCGGTCTGGAAGACATAGGTTCTTCCCCTAAGTTCAGCCTGGAATTCCACGGGTTTGCTGGCAGCACTGGGTTTGCTGGTGAAGTAATGGTCGTTCATTCTTGGTCCCCTTCACCCAAGGCCTTACGTACCAGCTCTAGATGACCGCTGATCTCGGGGATGGCATCATCGGGAGCGGTCGCCAAGGCTTCGAGGAGCAGCTCCTTGGCCTCTTCATGACGGCCCACCAGGTAATAGCCGTAGCCTAGGGTATCCAAATAAATGTCCTTGCGTTCAAGTGCGACGGCACGCTCAGCCATCTCCAAGGCCTGAGGAATCTGTACTTCCTTCAGGAAATAGTGGTAGGCTAGGTTATTGAGTGCTAGGTGATTATCTGGTTGGCGCATTAGAACCTGCTGGTAGTTTTCGATCACCCCTAAGTAATTGTCCAGGCCTTCATAGGCGAAGGCTTGGTACAGGTAAACCTGCCAAAACTGGGGGGCCAGCGCCAGCATCTCCTGACTAATGGCCAGGGCTTGCAGCCAGTTCCTGGCGGCATATGCCTCAAGAAACAGATCGTTGAGTTCACTTAATCGGGCCAGCCGCGGCAGGGGAGAATCCACCCATTCGCTGTGATAGGTCCAGTTGGTAAATTCCATCTGAACGAAGCCCGGTGGATCCGCGATCTCTACGTAACTTGGCACCCATTCACCTTGGTCCTTCACTAAGGTCAATATAGCCGTCTGCTCGGTAAAACGGAGCTCCAGCTCGGCCACGGTCAGGACGCCATCAACAATGTTGTAGGCCGCAATGACCGCCAAGGTCCTGTTATCTTGGCGAATCAGCAAGGGAAGTCCGGTCTCGATATCAAACCACAGCACAAGCTGGGGATCGTCCACCGCAACATAGCGGTGTGCCGACCGTTCGGCCACCACGTCGATGCCAGAGAACTTCAGCGGAAGCCTGGCCAACTCACGCAGGGCAAAAAGGTAATTCTGGATATCTTGGAATACCCAGAATTCGTCATAGCCGTATTCTACATCATTGCCCCTTTGCACCTGAACAAAGCCATCCTGGCTTGTGATCGTCACAGGTGCAGTCTGGGTGAAATACTGGATCTCAAAGCCTACAGGATAGGCCAACCGCAGAAAACCATCCATGAGGAGCTTGGTCTCATCCTCTGTAACTAGCTGGACCAGCAGCCCTGTAGAGGCGAAATCCTGGGCAAACCAATCCTCCGGTGCCTCCATAGCCTGGGACAGACCGCCCAACCCGCAAGAGACAGCCAAGAGTAACACGAGCAGCATCAAATTGGACTTTTGTGCGTTCAATAGTCCGCATCTCCCCTCAATCCCTCAATGATGGCGATGCCTGCACTGGCTCCAATGCGGTTGGCACCCGCTTTGATCATGGCCATGGCAGTAGCATAATCGCGAATACCCCCGGAGGCCTTTACGCCGCAGTCTGAGCCAACCACCTCACGCATTAGGGTGATGTCCTCGACCGTGGCGCCGCCAGGGCCAAATCCTGTGGAGGTCTTGACAAAGTCAGCACCAGCCATTTTGGCTAGAATACAGCCTTGAACAATCTGCTCTTTACTCAGGTAACCGGTCTCCAGAATCACCTTTAACACTCCGGGAACCGCATCTCGCACCGCCCTGATATCGGAATAAACGCGAGCGTAATTCGCCTCGAGGAGGCCGCCAATGTTGATCACCATATCAATTTCAAAAGCTCCGGCCGCCACGGCGTCCCTAGCCTCACATACCTTAGCCAGTGTGGAGGTTGCACCTAAGGGAAAACCCACCACGGTACACACCGCAACATCGCTGCCTTGGAGTATACTGCGGGCAGTGGGAACATGGACAGGATTCACACAAACCGATGCAAACTGGTATCGCAGGGCTTCTTCACAGAGTGCGGTAATTTGAGTCTGCGCTGCAGTGGGCTTAAGCAGTGTATGATCGATGTAGGAAGCGAGGCTTTTATCTTCAGGTGTAGGTGTCGCTCCTCGCTTCCCCTTGCCAACCGGAACAACCAAGCGGATTCCCTGGTTGGCTAAGGCTAATCCAATTTCTTCTTTCTGCTTTTCCAGCCAATTGTGATCCATTTTCTACACCCTTTCGTAATCCCATAATTCGACCCTGCTGGTGGATACGGCCAAGACGGGCGGTTGAAGAACCCTGTCCAGCTCATCCCGGGTCTCCACCAATCCCCCTGCAATCATTGGAGGGAGCTTGCTGGGCAAACGGTCGCGAACCGAGGGAAGAATCAGCGCCGGAAGAATTTCCACTGCATCGGGACGACTGGAATCCACCATGCGCAGACCTGTCTTCAGTGCCTCGGAATCCAGCATGAATAAACGTTGAATGCCTAATAGACCCGCCTTTTGTGCTGCAGTTACCAGGTAGCCCTTGGTCGTCAGCACACCGTCAATACCTACTTCCGATGCCAAAACCTGCATGCCGTGGGTATCCTTGGCAATCCCTCCGATCAAATCCACATGGGCAAAAAGCATCTGGTTTTGTTCCTTGCAGAGCTTGGCCAGCTCCCGCAGTTCGAAAATGTGACCGGTCAGGTAAAAGCAAACCTTGATCCCGGCCTCGGCTGTAAGAGGAGCGTAATCCACGCCCTTCAACCCCGCAATAATGGGCTTTTGCGCCAAACCCGAGCGAAACGCCAGTAACCGTTCACCACGAACACGTTCGGGATTAATCATCGCTGACCCAACCTTTAGCACTGGCCACAGCCTTGCTCCAGCCCTGATAGAGCCGGAGACGATCCCCTGGCTTCATGGATGGCGTGTAGACGCCATGGGCTTGCCAGCGCCGCCTGATATCGTCCTGACTGTCCCAGAACCCCACAGCCAAACCGGCTAAATAGGCTGCACCGAGTGCGGTCGTTTCAAAGACCTGAGGTCGTTGTACGGTAACTGTGGTCATATCCGCTAAGAATTGACAGATGAAGTTATTTACCGAGGCGCCCCCATCCACTTTCAGCTCCGCCAGGGGGATCTGTGCATCGGCTGCCATCACATCTACCACTTCTTTCGTCTGGTAAACGATGGCTTCGAGGGTAGCCCGCACCAGATGGGCCTTCTTGGCACCCCTCGTAATGCCCATGATCATCCCCCGCACATAGGGATCCCAATGCGGGGCTCCCAGGCCCACAAAGCTGGGGACAAAGTACAGACCATTGGTATCGGGTACAGATAAGGCGATTTCCTCCGTTTCAGCCGCGGTTTGGATCAGCTCCATCTCATCACGGAGCCATTGCACTGCAGCTCCGGCCACAAATACACTGCCTTCCAGCGCATACTGGACCTTGCCATCAAAACCCCAGGCGATAGTGGTCAGAAGGCCCTTGCTGGAGGAAATCAGCTGGGACCCTGTGTTCATCAAAATAAAGGCTCCGGTACCGAAGGTAGCTTTCATTGTTCCAGGCTCAAAGCATGCTTGACCAAAGAGAGCGGCCTGCTGGTCGCCTGCTGCCCCCGCAACAGGAATCCCTGCGGGAAGCAGCCCCAACTCCACCGTATGTCCATACACTTCACTGCAGGAGGCCACCTCGGGCAGAATTCCTTCCGGAATACCCAATATGTCCAGCAGGTCGTGATCCCACTTCCGCTCGGCGATGTTGAAAAGCAATGTCCTGGAAGCGTTGGTGTAATCTGTGATGTGTTGTTTGCCGCCTGTGAGCTTGTAAATGAGCCAAGAATCAATGGTTCCAAAGGCCAGTTCGCCCTGTTCGGCCCGTTCCTTCAACTGGGGGTTCCGGTCAAAAATCCACTTCAGTTTGGTCCCTGAAAAGTAGGCGTCCAGAACCAGGCCGGTTTTTTCCTTAAACAAAGGCTCAAGACCTTGCCTGCGCAGATCATCACAGAGTCCTGCTGTTCGGCGGCATTGCCACACGATGGCCCGGGTTACCGGTTCACCCGTCTTGCGATCCCAGAGGACCACTGTTTCCCGCTGGTTGGTGACGCCAATGGCCGTCACTCGGCTAGGATCCACCGCTGTCTCGCGGAAAATCCCATCCAGAAGCTGCACCGTTCCTTCCCAGATCTCCGCAGCATCATGCTCTACCCATCCTGGTCTGGGATAATACTGGGTAAACTCCTGATATACCTTTCCCACGATGTTGGACTGATGATCAAAGAGAATCACTGTGGTACCCGTCGTTCCTTGGTCAATGGCTAATACATAGTCTCCAGACACTGGCCGCCGCCTCCTTCTGCTACCCATGAATTCTGCAGATTGGGCTCATTTCCTTCCTAAAACGCCGTCTTCGGTGACCAAGAAGTCGACTGGATGATCCCAAGGGTCGGTAGGCAGTTCCCGTACAAAAGAGCGATAGACCAAACCCGCCGACTGCGCCTTAGTGGTGGCCAAAAAGCGGTCATAGTAACCTCCTCCATAGCCCACACGAAAACCACCCTCCGAAAAGGCCAGCCCGGGCACGACCACAAAGTCCAACTTCCCAGCGTCGATGGGAGGGGTCCTTAAGGCAGGCTCCAGGATCCCAAAGGCCGCTGGCACCAAATCCTCCCGCGAAACAAAAGGGGCTGCTAAAAGAGCTCTGGGCTCCCTTTGCACAACCGGGACATAGATCTCTTTTCCCCTGGCCTGCAGATCCTGGACCAAGGCCCAGGTGTCCACCTCCCAGCCGATGGAGAGATAGATCATGACCTTCTGCGCCTGGGCGTACCTGGGCAGAGCGGACAAATGCTCAAAAATGGCCCGATCCCATAGCTTCCGCCTATGGCGGGGGACCTTTCCTCTCTCCTTTTTCAGATCCTGGCGCAGCTCTTCCTTAGTCATTATCCTGCACCGGCCTTACAATGGACACGGTAGCCCGCTCCCAATCCAACTGGGTAAGGAGGGCGCTTTGGACATCATCGGCAGTCACGCCCTTCAGCAAAGGCAGATAGTGATGGTAGGGTGTTTGGTTGAAGTGGTGTGCAATCAACCGATTCGCCGTATATTCAAAGGACTCAAAAGACGCTAGGTAGGCCCCGTAAAGCTGCCTTTTCAGGCGCTCCACATCTGCTTCAGAGACTGGATTATCCTTGAAGCGACAGATGATCCCAAAAAGAGCATCGTGAAGGGCCTGGGGATCAGGGGTTTCTGAGCCAATCACAGTATAGGCGTATCCGGGGTGAACATTAAAGCTGGCGCCAAAGGAGTCGGTGATCAGGTTGGCCTCGTAAAGCTCGCCATAGCTGGCCGAGCTTCGCCCAGCGATCAGGCGCACCCCGATGGACATCATGATCTGTTGGCGGATGAGATCGTCTCCCTGCCACAGAGGCTCATGTTTGAACCCCAACAGGTATCTGGGCTGGGAGATGGGAAGCTCTTGCTCTACCCAATCCGCCGCCACCTCCCGGGGCTCTCTAGGATAGAGGCGCTCAAAGGATCCCTCGCTCCGGTTCCAGGGGGGATAGTGGGCCTGGATCAACTGCAGTGTTTCTCCGGGATGCACATCCCCCACCACAGCCAGGGCCATGTTAGCAGGCTGATAGAACGTGTCATAGCAGCGCAAAAGATCATCCACGGTTATGCTCTGCACAGAATCGACGGTACCCCCGATATCGAGACGAACGGGATGCGCATGATACATCGTCTCCAGAAGCTGAGAATGAATGCGATGGCTGGGGTGATCGGCATACATTTGCAGCTCCTGCACAATGATGCCCTTCTCTTTTTCCACATTCTCCTCTGTGAGGTGCGGATTGTTCACAAAATCGATGAGCTGAAGCAGACAGTCTTTCCACTCGTCCGTCGTGGAAAACAAGTAGCTTGTCTGGGTGTAGCTGGTAAAGGCATTCACCGATGCCCCCCATGCTGCAAAACGCTGAAAAGCATTGCCATCTTCCTCTTCAAAGAGTTTATGTTCAAGAAAGTGGGCAATACCCGCGGGAACATCCCAGGTGCTCCCATCGGGCAGCCGGAACTTGGAGTCCAGGGAACCATAGTGTGTGGACAGTACGGCGTAGGTCCGCAGAAATCCGGGTTTGGGCAGGACAAAACAGGTCAAGCCATTGGGCAAATGTTTGCGATACAAACTCTCCCCTGTGGGAAGTTTAGTTTTCTCCATGGTCTGCTCCTTCCTTCGGCCCAGGGCGAAGAGTATAGACGGTATCGAGCTGAACACGATCCATCACGCGCACGCAGTCCTCATGCTGCACCCTGTGGAGGGCTTCCACCACTTGGTCAACGGTGCGCATCTGGCCATGCACAATGCCAATCAGATTGCGATCGATCACGCCTGCGGGATTGTCATTGACGCTGGTCATGGCGCTAATCAAGCCCCGTTTGGTCTGATAGAGTTCTTCGGGGGTAATCTGCCCGGCCTGCAAAGCATGGATCTGTTGCTGAATGATCTCCAGCGCCTGATCCTGCGTATCGCCGCTGATTCCGGCTGTAATGGTCAATAAACCTTTTGCACCCTCAATGCTGGAGCCAACATAGTAGGCCAGACTAGCCTTCTCCCGTACATTGACAAACAACTTAGAGTGGGCGAATCCGCCCAGAATTCCATTGGCCACAAGCAGAGCATAATAGTCTTCATCGAGGTAGGTGCAGTTGGTTCGATAGCCCATAACCAAGACGGCCTGCTGCAGATCCATGGTTTCCTCCAAGAATTTGGGCTCCAGGACCTTGACCCCTTGGGCCGGCTCAAGCTCCACTGGTTCTTGGCGAGGGGGCAGAAGAGACTCTAGGAGATCGACCAGACTTGTGAGATTGGAGCCAATGCAGAAGATGTCCATGGGATAGGCGGATAGCAGCCGCTGATAATGATGGTAGACATCGCTATTCTCCAGATGCTGCAGGGTATCCAAGTCACCGTATTTGTAGATGGCAAAGGGTTCCCCCTGGCACATCAAAGCGGTAGCCCGGGCCAGGGCATAGGAACGCTTGTCATTGACCAAGCCCTTTAAGTCCTGCTCCAGGGTTTGTTTTTCCTGATCAAAAAAGGAATCCACAAACCTGTCAGGACCACCCGCAGGATGGGCCGCAATCTCCCAGAACGTCTCAATCCCCCGTTTCACTTGCCGGGCACCTTCAGGCAGAAGACTGGGATCAACCATCTGGAAGTAGAATTCCAGGATCTGTCGTTCGCCGATTTTGAGAATATCCGAGCCAAACTCGGCCGCATACAGATCCTCTAGCTCCCGGGCAATGTGCAGGGTCGTGGGAAAGCGTTGGGATCCCCTGCGCAAAAGCAGGGGCAGAAGACCTGTGCTGGTAGCCTCCTTCAACTTGAGATCCTGCTGAATAAAGGCTTTGCAGGTTAGAGACTTAAACTTGTCTGTTTCACAGAGGTGCAAACGCACACCCGGTCCTATTTCTCGTAAGGTAAACTTCATACCACTTTTTCCTCCTCGGCCCCCTCGAGCCCAATACCTGTATCTTCCCCATTCTGGGACATACGACCCTCATGCATCATACAATAGGAATTCTGCGCACAGAGGTTGCAATCGGAACCAATTTGAAAAGCCTCTACGCCAGCTTCTGCTCCCTGCAAAATGGACGCACAGGTCTGGATCAGCCATTTTTCTGTCTGATCCGCATCGAGCAGGGCAGGTTCTAACGAATAGAGCTGGTTTGGAATGAGGAAGTAGGCCTGGGCCTTGGCAACCGGTAGGCCAAATTCTCTGGCCATGGCCCAGGCGTACAGGCGCAACTGCACATCATAGCTGGCGCCGACTTCTCTGACCCGCTCCTGCCCAATCCAGTTGGACTTGAAGTCCACCACCTCGATACCTTCTTTGCCCACGAAAACCTGATCGACTAGGCCGTTCAGGACAAAATCACCGGCGGGAACCAGAAAATCATGCTCCCGAGAAATTCTCCATCCCGGCCCCGTCCGCTCCTCTTGTACCCGCCTGAAAAAAACACTGTTCAAATAAGGGGAAATAATCTCCTTGAGTTGGGCTTTCTGCCTTTCGTCCAGCTCAACCCCTTCCATGGCGGCTGCGTAGTCCACCAACTCCCCGAGCTCAGCAGGGTCTTTGATCTGCTCACACACTCTGTGCACAATATTGCCGCGCTGGGTCCCGCTTAAGAAGGGGCGAGCTGAGCCGTCCTTGTTTGACTCTGTTTTTTGCCGTTCCGGCATCCCCAAAACATACCGGAGATAGTAGTAACGTGGACAGCGAGCGTAGTTCATCAAGGATGTGACAGAAAAGGAGACTTGGCTGTACTGCGGCGGCAGCGCCTGATAGCTTGGGGATTCCCACTGGAGTGCTTCGCCCTGAGTTGGTTTCTCCTGCGGGGGCTCCAGCGTTCCCGGGAGTTCTGTGTAAAGCTCCGGAGATACCTGCTCCCCAAGATTTTGCAGCCAGGACCACCAGCTGTTTTTCATGGTCTTGCCGCTGCGGGCGCACCAGTAAAACCTCTCTTTTGCTCTGGTTACTGCCACATAAAGCAGCCGCTTAGCCTCACTCATCTCTTCTTGCTGCTCTTGTTCCTTCAGAGCATCATAGTTCTTCATTCCTTTGTAGGTCAGGCCAAAGAGAGGATGGTACAAGACCCGCCCGCTCGAGCTCCTCACCGCTCCTGCGTTGGTGTCGGGCAAAAATACAACGGGGAACTCCAGGCCCTTGGCACCGTGGATGGTGCGGAGTACAACCACATCCGCATGTTCCGCGTCCAAGAGGGCCTCTCCCTCTTTCTGCTGATCCTGGGCCATCAAGCGCAAGAACCGATATTGTTCGGCCATGGAGTAGACATCCCGGGCAAAGAGATCCCAGCTCTGTTCCAACAGCTTCTCGACATTGGCTACCTTTTGCGGCCCAAAGGGCAAGCGCCATGTACTTACCAAGTAGTCTGTCCGTTCCAGCAAGGCGGTAATCACTTCCGGAGCAGGGCGGTGCCGCGCCAGGGCCCGCAAATACCCATAGTCCTGCCTGGACCGCTCCGAGGCTTTCTGCTCCTGGACACTCAGGTTCTCGAGTCGGCCCTTTTGAATCCAGTACAAACCTTCATCGGAGATCAGGTAAAAGGGCGAACGCAGCACGGCAAAATGGGCCACTTGGTCCCCCTGATCCTCCAACCAGCGAAAATAGTGCAGTACATCCTGGATTTCCTGTTTGGAGTAAAAGCCTCTTCCACTTAAGTTTACATAGGGAATACCCGCTTCTCTTAGAGCTTTTTCATAAATGTGTACACTGCTCATGGCTCGAAAGAGAAGGGAAATATCTTTGTACTTGTAGGCGCCGCAAGCTACAAGCTCACGGATCTCCAGCGCAATCTGCTCCGCCTCAAGCGCCCTGGCCTGGTTGGCAGACAAGTCTTCGGCTGGAGTGAGTAGAATGTTTACACAGGGTTCTCCGGCGGGGTCTATGGCCGCCACGCTCTTCTCAAAGCCGATGCTCTCCCCCTCCATCAGACGGCCAAAGAGGGAGTTGGCAAAGTCAATTAACTCGGGACGAGAACGGAAATTCTCCCCTAGGGTGACTCCCATACCGATGGCGGAGATCTCCTCTTTAGCCTGCACAAAAACGCCCACATCCGCCCCGCGAAATCGGTAAATAGATTGTTTGGGATCGCCCACCACAAACAGTGTGGCGCCCTCGGCCACCAAGGCATCCACGATCTTCTTCTGCAGAGGATTTGTATCTTGGAATTCGTCGATCATCAGGTGCTCCAAGGGATAATCGGCCCGAACGACGGGATCCTGGAGCAAGGTGTAGCTAAGCTGCTCCAAATCGTTGAAATCCACCAGGCCCATCAGCCTTTTTCGTTCCAGGTACAGCCGGTGCACTTGCTCCAGAATTTGGCACAGATAGGCGATGATCTCCTGGCCCTGGGCCTCTTGGATCTCCTGCATCGCTGTCTCCGCCAGCTCCACCACATCTCGGGTGAACTCGCTCAGTTTGCCGCGAATGCCTTTCACCAAGCGCAGCAAGATCTCCAGAGACTCCAGGCGAAGCTGATCATCGGGAAAAACAAGACGTTCCCAGAGACTGGGCCACTCCTCCCCTAGCTCACCGAGAATCCTCTTCTGCACCTCGGTCTGGGGCTTTAGCGCCAGGACATCCTGGACACCTTGCTGCAGCTGTCTCAAGGGAAATTGGGCTTTCTCCGCGGCAAAAGGAGGATCGAACTGTAAATCCCCTTTCCGCAGCATGGCCTGATACAGTTCCAGGACCACAGCACCAATCTCCCGGGCTGTTCCCAACGCTTCTGGGGCCTGGGATTCTCTCACAACCTCCTCGATCACTTCGGTCAGCAAGATCCGAGTCTCCCATTCCTCCCCCACCCGAAACCGCGGATCGATCCTGGCCTGCAGGGGATGTTCTGCAATAATACGCTGACAGAGGCTGTGAATGGTCGAAATCTGGGCATACTCCAGCTTTTCCACTAGATCCGGGCGCTCTTGGCGCAGACGGTCCTTCATCTCCTGGGCAGCCTTCTTGGTGAAGGTTACTGCCGCTATCTTGTCCACTTCGACGCCTTGATCCACAAGATGGAGATAACGTTCCACTAAGACCCGGGTCTTCCCCGAACCGGCCCCGGCGGTGACAACGAGAGGTCTGTCTATGGTCGTAATCGCTTTCCTCTGGCTTTCTGTGGGAAAGGACATTAGAATCCCACCTCCTTGCGGCAAATACCCTGAAAGGGACAATATGCACATATCCTAGAACTAACCGGCTCGATGGGAAACTCTCCTTGCAGAATCTGCCCGAGCAGGCTCTGGAGGATGTGCATGAACTTCCGGTGCTGCTCCTGGAAGCTCGCATCGTCGAGGATATTCCTCCCCCGGGCAACTCCCAGCGCAGTTTTATAGTCCTGATGAAAGATTCCTTTCTTACCTCGATCCCCAAGGACATAATAGGCGGCTCCCACATTGCGGCCCTGGGGCAAAATCGTCTGGGCCGCCAAGAGGTAGGCGGCGATTTGTACATCCTTTCCGTCCAGCATGGCATTGATTTGGGGAGCGGATCCGGTCTTATAATCATAAAGCACATAGACGCCGTCTGGGTGCTGATCAATTCGATCGATGCGTCCCCGTATCTCCACAGGACCGAAAGAGGTGCGAATGGTCAGAGCCTGAAACCATTTCTCCAGGTGCTTGGGGCGGAAGCCGCCCTCCGCTGAACGCAGGTCGTGGCGGATAAAATGCCGCATAGTGCGGATAAGCTGGTTTGCGGGTACCGCTCCCCGTTCGGCATAAGCCTGGCGCAAAAGCCCTTCGATTCGATCCTCTCCTGCCTGGATGGTGGGGAGGGGTCCTTCGAGATGCTGTTTCCAGAAGGATTGCAGCACAATATGGACCAGATTGCCATGGTCTTTAGCATCCAGGTCTAAAGAGACCTCTTCCTCGGGGGTAAGCTGCAAAACATGACTGCAGAAGAACTGATAAGGACAATTGGCATAACGATTCAGCTGAGAGACAGTCAGGCCTTCACTGAGGATCCGCATCTTCAATGCGGACAGAAGCTCATCATCACTTAAGAATCCTTTACCGAGGAAGAGAGTAGGAGCATGGAGCGGCTCCGGAGCAAGCTCCCGCTGATCATCCTCGATCTTGGGCAAAATGGTCGCAGGCAGGTTCAGCTTCCCTTCTCGATCCACTTCAGGATAGTGCAAATGGACTTGGGCCGCCCCTTGGGTTAGGCGCTGGTACAGCTCTTCTCTCTCCAGAGTGGCCCTGGTCTTGGTCAGCCAGTGGGCATTCTTAGCCGGGGGAAACTGCCCTTCCACCAATCCACCGACATAGAGCTGGTCATAGGTATAGGCTCCGAGCTGCTCGATACTGAGGATTTGCACGCGCTCAGCAAACACCCGCTTACCCTGAATCCGGTAACTATGGAACAGACTCTCCAGAAGCTGCAAGAACTGCCCAGAGCTGCTTGTCCAGTGGCATTGTTTCAGGCTGCGGGCAATCGTTCGCATTCCTTCCCACGCCTTGACGAGTTCGGCCCAGGTCTCCACATGGTCCTGGGGTGCAGCCCACTGTTCGGGCTGCAGTTTGTCGAGAAGTCTCTCCAACCAGACCCCAAATTCTCGCAAAGGCCTGTCCATCAACGCCTCAGCGGCATCCGCCAGGATCCGGAAGATGGCGTCCCAGCCGGAACCTTGTCCAAGGTATTCTCGCCAGGCCGGCAAACCTCTCAGGGATGGAGCCAGTCGGAGCAGGCGGCGTTCTTCGGGACACAATCCCAAGGGAAAGCCCCAGCCCGGCGCAGTAAGCAGCTCCAAGTGGTGCTTCTGCCAACCCTCCAAACTGCCTCTGAGCAGAGTCAAAATTGTCTTTCCCAGGGGAGTATTTTGTAGACTGATCTCCGGCGCGCGCCAAGGTATCTTCAGTTGTTCGAAGACAGGCAGCAAAATGGGTAGATACTGCTCTGGATTGGGAAAAGCGACCCCTACTCTCTCCAGAGGAGCTCCCTCTTCAATTTGCCGACGCAGTGCTTGACCGATCATCTCCACCTCACTTTTGGGATCCCGGGCTTGGCGGACTATGATCACAGGGTCTGGCACCTTGGGCTGAACGATTTGAATCGATCGTCCCTCACCAAGAGCGTCGATCAGTTCCTGCTCCAAAGGACTGAGCTCGATGTGCTGCAGTCGGACGACATCGACCATGGGCAGCACTCTCTTTCTCTTGGCCAACTCCACACTGCGGCGAATCTGGGCAGGTGCACTTAAGATACCATGCGAGCATAAAATCTCTTGATAGCGGCTGTGGAGGAGCCCAAGCTCACTTCGCCCTTGGGCGGGCATCAACGTCAGGATATCTTCACCATGATCGATTTGTCGAAACAGCCACTTCAATTCCTGGATGAACCCGGGGAAGTGGGCGATCGGAGCAAAAAACGCAATCTGGTTCAGATTCTCCCGAACGCACTGCCAAATGGCCACCTCCTCCAAAATCCGATCCTCTTTATAGGAAACAAGACCCTCTTTTAGGATCTGGGCCACCAATCCCGGAATGGTGACCACAAGGGAAGGGTCTCCCTCCCTCATCAGGCTGCGCCTCAAGCTGCGCAGGTGCACATTGGGAACCAGATACAAGATAGTCACGAACGCTCCCCCCCTTTTTAGAGTAAGAGTTCCTCGATGATCTGGGCCGCCCCGTCCTGATCATGAGAGGGAGCGATCCTCTTTGCCTTTGTCTTCAGCAGTTCGGGCCCGTTGCCCATGGCAATTCCCAGGCCAGCCCAGGTAACCATCTCTAAGTCATTGATATTGTCACCGATGGCCACAACCTGACTGGCCTCAAGACCGAAACGCTCCGCCACGAAACGGAGGCCTGTACCTTTGTTACAGTTGGCTGGAATCATCTCAATTCCCCGCCAAATATTGCGTTCGGTCCCAAAGAGCATGGAGTGAATCTGTCCTCCGCCATAGCCCTGGGATAGCTCCTCATAAAAGGGATCCACCTTTTCCGCCCGATCGATCAGGGAGATGCGTACAGGGGGCGACGTCAGCTTGATCCCAGAGGCGAATTCGGCACTTTCTCCCAGATAGTAGCTGAGCAGATCCTCCGGCTCCGCCCAGCTTCCCATGGGAGCCAGCACCCTTTCACCGGCACTTTCACCGGTGTAAACCAGGTAATTCATGGACATAGAATCGAGCTTGTCCACGATTTGCTGAGCCAACGCCAGATCGATTCCCCCTTGGAGGACGTTCTGCTCTGTTTGGGGATCATGAACGACCACACCATTGTGGATCACCACCAGATCGGTCAAATCCAAAGTATTGAGCAAAGGAAGTGTGTTGGACAATCTGCGGCCGGTAGCCAGAACAACCCTGATGCCTCTTCGGACCGCCCTGGAAATGGCCTCCTCTGTGCGGGGAGTGAGTTTTGATCGACTATTTAGGATCGTTCCATCAATATCTAAGGCCAGTAGCTTATACTCCACAATTCGATACCCCTCTCTACAGCCAAATGGAGACCTCATCACGGTCCATAAGCTCGATGCATTCTCGCAGTTTGGCATGGAGGTTTGGGTCGTCCCCCGTGGCATTGCGCACCTGCCTCAGAAGGTCTATACCCCGGCGAAACGCAAAGACCAGATCGCCCTCATCAATGGGTGAGTCCCGCAGCAGATTGGTAAAGTTTTCCCCATTACTCCAGCGATAGGCCAAGGCCGCCACATGATCATTGAACTGCACGGTGACCACACCAATCAGCCTCTGTTCCAGTTTGCTCAAGGAGTGCCACAGGCGATAAATAGGCGATAAATCCAGTCTGTGCTTGATGCGGTGCTCGTTTTTCCTAGGTTCATAGCCAACAGAGACCAAAGCGGCATTCAGCTCCGACGGCGGATAGGAGTGAAAGAGCCCTTCCATAAACATCTCTGTAATCAAGAGCTCATGACCATGGATCTGGCTGGCCAGAAGGCCCGCTGTGGTCAGCTCATCGCCTTGAAGATAGCCCAGTGCCTGTAAGAGAGCCTTTTTATCCGAAAACTCCTGAATATACCTTTTGTGGGGATCCAAAGCCTCCGCCCGCACCAGAAGGCGCTCGTAGGTAGTGATCTTCCGCCGGAATTTGCGATGCTCCCTCCGCAGTGATGAACGTTCGCGCTCGGGATATTGCCGATAGAACGCACTGTCCAGGCGCTGGAGGATGGTGCGGATCTCCCGCTTCAGATATTTCTTGGTCCGCTTATTATAGGTGCTATGCAAACGTCGCTCCAGTTCGCTCCTCTTTTGGATCAGGCGCCCCAGCTGCCCAGAACCCCTCAGGTTCTGCTCATAGGGAGCCAGGTCCTCTTGGACCATCTCCAGCTGCACTAGAACCCCTTGGCGTTCGGCGGACGCTTGGTAGGTGGCGAAATTCTGACCTAAAATACGATGAATATCGCCCTCATCATAATTCTTAACGAGGTTGAGGATGGAATTGTAGGTCAGAGCAAACTGGCTTTGCAGAGGCTCCACCTCATCCTCCTTCATGCTGGGGAACTGACTGGCCTCGAAGTAGTTCAAATCCACGAGGGTAAAGACAAAACCCTCTTCATCAATCCCCCGGCGGCCCGCTCTTCCCGCCATCTGGAAATATTCTCGATTGGAGATGGACCGAAAGGTAACTCCGTCCCACTTCGTACTGGAATCAAAACACACCGTCTTACAGGGAAAATTAAGTCCCACAGCAAAGGTCTCGGTGCAATACAGGACCGACAGCAAGCGATGGGTAAACAGCTCTTCAACAACATCCTTCAAAACGGGCAGCATTCCAGCATGGTGGTAGGCGATCCCTTTGAGCAGAAGCCGCCTGAGGAGGGGCCAGCGACCGCTTTGAATATTCGGATAGCGTTCCAGCACTCCGTCTATGATGGCGCGCACCTTGGCCTTGCCCTCCTTATCGAGGAAGTCATTCACTTCACCGAGCTCAATGGCATTGCTCTCACACTTGCGCCTGCTAAAGGTGAAAAACAGACAAGGCAAATAGTTGTCCTTGATGGCATTGACTAAATCTACATGGGTGGTGGATGGCCAATCCGGCTTGCCATCGATACTAGCAGCAAGCATCCTTCTATGTTTCTTCTGAACAGAACCCATGGTCGTAAAGCCCAGGGACCGCTCATAGAGGGAATGCTTTAGAGGAACGATCCGTTCATAATGGGTGACGATCTCCACCTTGGTGTCCTGCACTTCCTCAATCCAGCTCGCCAGCTGATCTACATTGGGAATGGTGGCACTTAAGCCCAAAAAACGCATGGATGAAGGCATGAAAATGAGGCTTTCCTCCCAAACACTCCCCCGCTCGGGATCATCAATATAATGAATCTCATCAAAGATAACATAGCGTACATCGCTGATCCGTTCCGGGTCTTCCTGCAGCATGTTTCGGAAGATTTCCGTCGTCATGATTAAGATGGGAGCATCGGGATTGATCACCACGTCACCCGTTAAAATGCCCATGGCATCAGGCCCCACAAGTGCCTTAAACTCCCGGAACTTCTGGTTGCTCAGGGCCTTGATGGGGGCTGTGTACACCACACGTCCCCCTTCGCGAAAGATCTTCTCTATAATGTAGTCTGCGATTAGGGTTTTTCCCACCCCTGTAGGGGCTGATACCAAGACCGATTTATTTTCGTCAATGAAATCCACGGCCTGCTGTTGGAAAGGATCTAGGGTGAAACCACGATACATTCGAGTCCTTGGCTGGTTAGTCAAGAGAAGCCTCCTTTTTCTAAGGCAAAATTAGTCGAGACAATCGCCTGCTGTGCATCATTCTCTTTGCTTAGGTTTTCCCCATCCGTAGAGAAAAAGACGAGACTACCCCAAAAAGGTAGCCCCTGGACATCTATTGCCCCAGAAACTGCAGCACTTCGCCTCTTGTGGGGATGGACGACTGGGCACCATGACGGGTCACAGCCAGGGCTGCCGCTGCATTGGCGTATTCTGCGGCATCCTTCAGACTGCGCCCCGCCCCAATTTGAGCCGCTAGGACCCCTGCAAAAGTGTCTCCAGCCGCTACTGTATCTACCGCGTTCACCTCAAAGGCGGGGTAATGAAACTCGCCGGCCAAAGTCAGACCGTAGACTCCCTGGGATCCCAAGGTGATCACCACCGCCAATGCACCGCGGTCCAAAAGGATTTGGGCTGCTTCTTTGGCCGAAGCCAGGTCATGTACGGGGACACCTGTCAAAACTTGCGCTTCATGGGCATTGGGAGTAATCACTGTAATATGCGGATAGGCACTTAAGGGCAGGGATTGGGCTGGAGCAGGATCCAGGATGACCTTGGCACCTTGAGCATTCGCCAGTCGAATAGCAGCCAGGGCCGCATCAAGGGGAATCTCCAGCTGAATCAGGACACAGGAACAGGCAGCCATCACCGGCACCAAGGCCTCAATATCCGTTGGACCGACTGCCCCATTGGCTCCAGCCACAACCATGATGCGGTTGTTGCCCCGGGCGCCGACAAGAATGAAAGCCACGCCAGAGCTATGTTCATCGTCCATGAGGACATAGGTGGTGTCAATTCCCTCCGCGGCAAGGCTGGCCACTTGTTCTTCGCCAAAGTTATCGGCGCCCACACGGCCAGCCATGATGGTATCTGCACCTTGCCTGGCTGCGGCTACCGCTTGATTCGCTCCTTTGCCCCCGAAATAGCGGCGGAAAGAGGTGGCCATGATCGTCTCGCCTTCCTCAGGCAGGCGAGGCCCCTGAATCACCAAGTCCACATTGAGGCTGCCAATCACCAAGATTTTCGTTCGCTGCATCACAAAAAACCTCCTGGTAATCTTTTCGGGATGGAACAGTAACTTCCTGCACCGCCCCAAGCAACTGTGGTACAATGTGAAGGGATGGGAATACTATCGCTGGGAGGCACGCCATGGAGAATCACTTCGGCTTTAATCTCGACAACTCATATTCCCGTCTGCCTGCATCCTTTTTCTCTTACCTCGATCCGACCCCTGTTCCAGCCCCTGAGGCCGTGTGTATCAATGACAAGCTGGCCACATCCCTTGGCCTTGATGGCCAGGCACTAAGGCAGGATGATGGAGTGGCCATCTTGGCCGGCAATCAGAATCCCCCGGGGGGAGTGCCTCTGGCCCAAGCCTATGCCGGGCACCAGTTTGGCCATTTTACCATGCTTGGCGATGGAAGGGCCATCCTGATTGGTGAACAGGTTACCCCCTCTGGTCAACGCTATGACCTGCAGCTCAAGGGATCGGGGCGCACACCCTACTCCCGTGGAGGCGATGGAAAATCCACCTTGGGTCCCATGCTCCGGGAGTATATTATCAGCGAAGCGATGTACGCCTTGAAAATCCCAACGACGCGCAGTCTGGCCGTTGTGACCACAGGTGAAAAGATTCAGCGGGAGACCCTCTTACCAGGGGCCGTCTTAACGAGAGTGGCGGCCAGCCACTTGCGTGTGGGAACATTCCAATATGTGGCCGGGAGAGGCTCTGAAAAGGAACTCCGTCTCCTAGCCGATTATGCCATTGAACGCCATTTCCCCGGTGCCAAGGCGGAGACCAATTGGTACATCCGGTTCCTTAAGGAAGTCATCGATGCCCAGGCCTCTTTAGTCGCCCAATGGATGCTGGTCGGTTTTGTCCACGGAGTGATGAACACAGACAATATGGCCATCAGCGGCGAAACCATCGACTATGGACCCTGCGCCTTTATGGATACCTTTGATCCCTCCACGGTCTTTAGTTCCATCGATCACCACGGACGCTATGCCTATGCCAATCAGCCCACAATAGCCGCCTGGAATCTGGCCCGCTTGGCCGAGAGTCTGCTGCCCCTTTTGGATCCTGATCCCGAAACAGCCCGGGAGATAGGTCAGCACGAGGTGGAACGATTCGCCTCCAGCTATGACCGCTATTATCTCGATGGTATGCGCAGAAAACTTGGCCTGAAGAAGTCTGAGCAAGCAGACAAAGACTTGGTTCGCGATCTCCTGCAGCTGATGTACGAACATAAGGCGGACTACACCAATACCTTTTTGGATCTGACCTTCGAGGGATCCAGCCAAGGTGTTCTGGGGCAATCCCCAGACTTTATCCAATGGAAAAAGCGCTGGAAAGAACGCTGCGGGCAGAATGAAGGAGGCTGGGAAGAGGCTCAGGAGCTGATGAAAACGGGCAATCCTGCGGTCATTCCACGCAATCATCGCGTGGAGGAAGCCCTAAGGGGGGCCGTGCAGTCCAGTGACTACGCTCCCTTGAGAAAGCTTCTGCGCATCCTGGAACACCCTTTCGCCCACACCCCTGAACAAAGGGAGTTTGCCAAGCCCCCGGATCCCTCAGCCTTGCCCTACCGCACATTCTGCGGTACTTGACCAATGAAGCGAGGGCTGCTGAGGGCAATTCTTGATAGACAGTACCAAACATAAGGTGTATACTAATGATTGCGAAGCAACAATCGAGTTGCGGAAATCAGCAGAGAACGCCAAGGAGGTGTCGAAATGAGAGACAAAGTTCAAGCGGTTTTAGATAAAATTCGCCCATCCCTTCAGGCCGACGGCGGAGATGTGGAACTCGTTGACGTCAGTGCAGACAATGTAGTTACAGTCAAGCTAACCGGCGCCTGTGTAGGATGTCCCATGTCCCAACTAACCTTAAAGGGCGGCATTGAGAGAATCCTCAAACAGCAAATCCCCGAGGTGGCATCGGTGGAAGCAGCCCAATAGACTTAAGAGAGGAGCCTCTGCTCCTCTTTTTTGTGTTCCATGGAAAGGAGGGACGCCTTGAAGACTCGGGAATTGGAAGCCGTAATCTCTGCTGCAGGTTTCGATGCCTTTGCGATCATGCCTGCGGAAAAAGTTCGATCCATGCTTCCCATTCTGAAGGAAGCACAAGCAGAGAATCGCTATCCAGACTTCGTCGATTGGGATCTCGACAAACGAATCGACCCCAAAAATCTGCAAAAGAGCGCCAGGAGTGTTATCTCTCTAGCCATGTCCTACAACAAAGGGCCAAGCGGTCCCACGCCTCCCCTCCACGGAACACTCTCCCGCTCGGCCTGGGGTATTGATTATCATCGCGTCTTGGGCCAGGCCATGGACAAGATCATCGACTTTCTCCTTAGATGCTGCGGAGCAAAGGAATGTACGAAGGCGGTGGACACAAGTTTCCTTTTGGACAGGGGTCTCGCCGTCCAAGCGGGATTAGGATATCCGGGAAGTAACTGTGCCGTTTATGTGCCCCCCTTCGGCTCATGGGTGTTTCTGAGCGAAATCTTGACTGACCTGGAACTACGCCCCACCCAAGCGGAACCGCAGGACAATTGGTCCTGCCCTGTAGACTGCGATCTTTGTGTGCGTGCCTGTCCCACCAACGCCCTCTTTGCGCCAGGTAAGATTCGTCCCCATCGCTGTATCTCCTACCTCACACAGATGTCTGGATCCATTCCCCTGGCGCTGCGGGAGAAAATTGGCAACAAACTGTGGGGCTGTGATATCTGCCAGGAGGTATGTCCGAGCAATCAAAAAGCTCAGATCAGCTCCCAGGATGCGTTTCAGCCCTTAATTGGCCGCCACATACCTTTGCTGCCCCTCTTAAACTTGACAAGAGGCGAGTTTGCTGAGCAGTTCGGTTCCGGCAGCATGGCCTGGCGGGGCAAGAATATTCTCCAGCGCAATGCTGCGGTGATCCTAGGTAACCAAAGAAACCGTGATGCCCTGCCCGCGTTGAAAAAAACAGCCCGGGAGCATCCCAGCACTTCTGTTCAGGATGCCTCCTTATGGGCTGTGCAACAGATCCAAAGCTCTTAGTTTACCTTCTGTTTGGCACTTTCCAGCGCCTTTTTGAGCCGTTCCCGATAGCGACCATTTGCCTTGGCGGTGGATTCCAGCGCTTGTTCTAAAAAGGTCACGGCCTCCTCCCCGCCATAGCGGCCAATGGAGAGGGCCAATTGGGCCTTTTCTTCGTTTTCTTCCGGATAGTGTTCGAAAATCTCCGCCAAGAGACTCCAACGACGTTTAGTGGGGGGACCATGGGATAAAAAGAAAGCCAGATAGGGTAACAAAGGAGAATTTCGATTCGCCCTGGCGAAGCGCCGCATAGCGGGCAGTGCCTTCCCGCCGAAGGATTGCAGCAGAGTCCAGCATTCATAGAAGAGGGGATCTTCAGGATCGATGGCGGCTAAGACCGCCAGCACCGCATCACTGACCTCACTGAGACCCCAGCGATTACAGTAGACCAATAACCGCATCAGGAACGGAACACTGAGGTCCTCGTTCAACAGGCGCACCTCAAGCACCATGGTGATCAGATTCACCACTGTCTGATCCGGCTCCACATCCAAGTGCTCGAAACTGGAAAAGAGACTGTCAAAGAAGTGATCGTATTCATCCTTTTTCAAGGCCGTGTTCAGATCAGTATGTCCAGAGCCTCCCTGCCGGAAGTTGCGAACAACACCGAGATCCGAAACAACATTTCCCTTCACCTTCCTCCGCTTTTGCCGTTCAATCGTGATGTCTTCCAAGGGAAAGTTGTAGTAGGGAGTGACGCTCAGATTGTTCACCAATGTTTGCAGGCCCAAAAGAACCACCTGGATACGGGGATGACTGACTTTCAGCCAGAGGGGCCGCAGACGCGCTCCCCTGAGCATCATGGCACCTAGGCGGCCTAGGAGGGTATTGAGTCTCTGCTCGGCATCGGGTTCAACCGCGCCTAACGCCTTGTGGGCCTTTTGGATGATCCGGTCCAGATCATCCGCACTCGTCTCGATACCAGAGGCATAGTGACGGATCATCTCACCATAGGCCGGCATGCGCAGACGGGTCTGCAGACCGCTGCCCTGCGTGAAGTGATCGACCACATATTGAATATCCAGGGGGAATTGGAAGCTCTCCAACTCTGTCAGCAATCCCTCCACCATGCGCTCCACTTCCCCTTGGGTCTTGGCTAACTCTCTCTTCCCTTTCAGGGCTGCACTGAGCAGGGCGACAACGGTAAGCAACTCCAAAGAAGCGCTGTAAGCGGAAAGCATGAGGTCCCTCTCATAGAAGAACATGCTCTCTTTGATCTCCAAACAGGCAGATACGAAGCCATCTACCGTGGTGATGTCTGCGATCTCTTCCAGTAATTCCTTGTAGTCCCTATGCAATAAGACACCCCCTACTCCCGTGCTTCGATGGCCCTGCGGGCTAGCGCATCGCAACGATTGTTAAGCTTATTATCACTATGACCCTTCACTTTAATCCACTCGATATCATGAATTCTGCTGTATTCGATCAGCTGCTGCCACAAATCAGAATTACTCACAGGCTGTTTTTTCGCATTCAACCAGCCATTCTTCTGCCAGTTCTCAATCCAGCCCTGGGTAAAGGCATTTACTAAGTAGGCGCTATCGGAATACAGACTAACCTGGCAGATCTTTCGTAAGCTTTCCAAGCCTTTAATGGCCGCGTAAAGCTCCATGCGTTGGTTGGTGGTATCGGGAACAAAACCGGAAAGCTCCTTTTCATGCGGCCCGTAGCGCAGAACAACGCCCCATCCGCCAGGTCCAGGATTACCGCTGCAAGCTCCGTCTGTATAGATTTGTACTCTTCGCTTCAGGTCTGCCGCCCTCCCCGCGCTAGATTCCCCCATCAGAAGACAGCCAGATTGTTTGGCACAGCCGGGAGAAAGTGTTACAATGACTATAATATCATACTATCCGATTTTTTGCGTTTGGGGAGAGAATTTATGACGGGAAATCCGGAAAAGATCACAAAAGGTGAAGACCATCTCGGGCAGAGCTGCATTGTGTGCCAGGGGGCCATTGAATCTGAAGATGAAGTGGTGGCTTGTCCACGCTGCCGCAGCGTGCATCACGTGCAATGTTGGCAAAACAAAGGCGGCTGCGGGAAAACAGGATGCGCCCAAATCGCCCAAGCTGTAAAATCCGAACCCCCACCGGGCGACGGACCGCCTCCTCCCCTGTCCAAGAAGGTGATCTTCGGTGTTGTTCTGGGGGTGGCTGCAGCTATCTTGGCCATGATACTTTGGCCAAAGCCCCCGGATCCTGCCATGGGACGAACGAAGATTGTCTTCTTTGGTGAGGCGGACCATCTTCTGACCTTAAGTATGACCGAACTAGCCGAGGACTACAACGCCACCAGCGAAACAATCTATATTGATCTCCAATTACTTCCGCCCAGAACGATGGACACAAAACTTGTCGTCTTGATTGCCGCCAATGAGGCCCCGGACGTGATGGCTGTCGATGACAATCGTTACCGTTATTTTCTGGAACAAGACGTGCTGCTGCCCCTAGGTGAAGATAACAGGGGAGAAACCGTGTACAGCGTCGAACACCCAGCGCAGCTGACGCACTTGGTGGTGTGGGGTGCCACCCCCCATCCCGGGCAGGCCTTGGAGGTCTTGGAATATTTTGCTGCCAACATTCCACCGGCGGATCGTGACTCCTTGAGGGAGCTCGAGGAGTTGTCCTCACCTTTTGTCCCCCTGCAGTAGATTGCGTTTGTTGCTTGCTGTTGATCCGAAAGGAGCCTTGTCTTTTGAAGGACAAAGGCTCCTTTGCTTCTCTCGAAATCCTAAAACTCCACTTGGGGAACTTGCTGGGCTCCCGGCGCCACTTCAAAGAAGGCTTTTGTCTCTCGGCCGAAGAGACTGGCCAAAATGTTCATGGGGAATCTGCGTATCGTGGTGTTCCAGCTCTGAACCGACTCATTAAAGCGCATCCGCTCTGTGGCAATGCGGTTCTCCGTACCCGCCAGCTCATCCTGGAGACGGATAAAGCTGGTGTCCGCCTTCAACTCAGGATACGCCTCGCTAATGGCTAAGAGTCTTCCGAGCGCCGAATCCAAACCGCTGTTGGCCTGCATTTGGGCCTCTGGGGTCGTAGCTCCCAAGAGACGAGAACGGGCATCGGCAACATCGGCAAAAATCTGTTCCTCATGGCTCGCATAGCCTCGAACGGTATTGACTAAGTTCGGAATCAAGTCCGCCCGCCGCTGAAGTTGATTCTCCACTTGCGCCCAACGGGCGTCCACCGTTTCTTCCAGCTCCACAAGTTGATTGTAGCGACCAATGACACTTGCAGCCAAAATTACGATCAAGACTGCGATCACAATCAGCACTACGGCTCCCTTTTTCATCTCTCTCACACTCCCGTTTTGTTTAGAATCGCCGTCCTGCTCCCCCGCCTCCGCTGCGTCCTCCACCAAAACCGCCGCCAGGTCTAGGACCGCCAAAGCCGCCGCCTCGGGGCATACGCGGTACAATCACAGTTCGGCCTGAACCCCGGCCGCCGCCGCCAAGACCGCCGGTGCCGCCTGGTGGAAAGCGCCGACTGCGACGGAGGAATAAAACGATGAGCAAGAAGATGGCAAAGGAAACCAGCCAGCTCCGATCGTCGTTTTTGTCCTCTGCGATTTCAAACTCCTCACCGGCCAGAATGTCGGCATAAGTCGAAGCCATGGCGGCCAGCCCGGCCCCATAGGCCTTGTTTTTGAAGTGGGGCAGCCCTTCCTGGTCAATCACAGCTCCAATGAGCCCGTCGGGCAATGCACCTTCTAGGCCATAGCCAGGTTCTACCTCAATAGCTCCTTCCGCCACGGCCAGCAGCATCACAAGACCGCTGTCTTCCGGGCCGCCCACGCCCCATTCATTGAAAATCCCGGTAGTATACTCTTTGGGATCCATGGGTGCGGTGGTTGAAAGGGTTATGACTGCAAGTTCTATTCCCTGCTCACGCTGGAGCCTGTCAGCAATAGACTGGATCTCTTCTTTGCTCCTTTGGTCCAAGACATTGGCAAAATCGTTGACATAGCCCTGTGGAGCGGGGAAGGAGGCCCAGACCAGGTTGGTCAATACAAAGATAAGTGCCAGGATCACGGTACCCTGCAGGGCTCTCCGTCGTCTCTTCACTCGGAATCTCGCCTCTCACGTAACATGGATTCCCCTTGACGTCCGACCAGCTCTCCAAGGCGATAATAGCGGCCAAAAGCGTAGGCCAGGGGATCCGCGGAGTCTATGTCAAATCCTCCGCTGGTCATGAGCTCTCGATCATAATGAATTAGGACAACCTCGCCTAGAAACAGATCATGGGTTCCCAGGGGAATGACCTGGGACACGCGGCACTCGATATTGACCGGGCATTCGGCAATAATGGGAGCCCCCACCTTGTGACCTGGCAAAGCCGTTAAACCGCATTTTTCAAACTTGTTGTAGTCACGTCCGCTGATCATACCGCAGGTATCAACGATTTCCATTTGATCAGCCCGGGGCAAGTTGATGACAAACTCACCGGACTCCTTAATAATGGAGTACGAATGGCGCGAGGGCCGTATGCCCAAACCTATCACAACTGGCTCTGAACAAGCAACTCCTGCCCAGGCCAAGGTGGTGATGTTCGCCGGAGCTGAGCTCTGACAACTCACCAAAACAGCTGTGATCGGGTACAGCCATGGACGGGGTTGGCTCGTCATTTTCATTGGTTTTCCACTCCCCTTTACTCTTTCCTGTTATCCATCATACGCCAAGGTGCGTCTGGTGTAAAGGTCAACTGTGGTCTACCGCTTGAGGGCGATGGATCTCCTCCCCCTCGATCCAGGCAAAATCATTCGCTGTCAACTCTTGGATCATCTGACGCAGACTCGCCTTTTCGTGGGCGAAAAGCATAGTGTAAAAGGTAACCTGTTCGAAGTATTCGGTGTCCACAAGGGTCACACCTTGAGTCAGCAGTTCGTTTTGGATCTTACCGGAATGAACATAATCAACAGTGATCGCCACGTTCTGGGCTGGGACCATGCGCACAATGCCCGCCTCCTGCAAAGCTTGCCGGGCGGCTCCGCCATAGGCGCGAATCAACCCTCCCCGTCCTAGGAGGGTGCCTCCGAAGTAGCGAGTGACGACCACGCAGACATTCACGACCTGATGTGCCTTGAGAACTTCCAGGATAGGAAGGCCAGCGGTGCCGCTAGGCTCGTTATCATCACTATATTTTTGCACCTCTTGATTCATGCCAAGGATGTAGGCGGGCACATTATGGGTGGCGCTCCAATGTTCCTTACGTACCTCTTCAATAAAGGCCTCCGCCTCTGCAGGAGTACTCAGCGGCCGGATCCGAGCGATAAACTTGGATTTCTTCTCAACCAGAGTTGTTTCCGCTTCCCCCGCCACTGTCTTGTATTCCACCAACATACTACCACCTCGAGATAGTGTTCAACATCCTTTTGCATCTTCCTTCCAACTCTGCTATTCTAGTCTCGTGAGGAGGAACACCATGGACATTATTGGACAACTAGCCAAAGAACTAAACATCAGCCCAAGACAAGTGGAACAGACTGCCGCACTCTTGGACGATGGTAACACCATTCCCTTTATTGCCCGCTATCGCAAAGAAGCCACCGGCGAACTGGACGAGACTGTGATTCGGAGTCTGTCGGAACGTCTGACCTATCTTCGTGGACTGGAAGAACGCAAAGCAGAGGTCACCAGGTTGATTGAGACCCAGGAAAAGCTGACCCCAGAAATTTCCCAAGCCATTGGCCAGGCCACAACTTTACAGGAACTAGAAGACATCTACCGGCCCTTCAGACCTAAGCGCCGAACCAGAGCTTCCGTGGCCAAAGAGCAAGGTCTAGAGCCCTTGGCCCTGCTCCTCTTGGAGCAGAGCAGCACGGATCCCCAGGCCTTGGCGGAAGCGTTTCTGCATGAAGGCGTCCCCACTACCCGAGATGCTCTCCAGGGGGCCCAGGATATTCTGGCGGAACAGTTCACTGATGATCCCAAGAACAGGGCCAAGATCCGCAAATTTACCTTTGACACAGGCTTATTGGTGTGTCAGAGGACTGACGATTTGGATCTTCCGGAAGCGGCCGAATTTCAAATGTACTTCGATTATTTTGAGGATGTGGCTAAGATTCCGCCCCATCGCATTTTGGCCATCAATCGCGGTGAACGCCTCAATGTACTGAAGGTGAAGATCCAGGTGGATGTGGAGAAGGTCCACTCCCTGCTGGGTAAGGAGATGATCACAGAACCATCATCACCGGCGGAGCCCTTGCTGAGGGCGGCCATTGAAGATGGCTATTCCCGTTTATTGGCCCCGAGTCTGGAACGAGATCTGAGGAGTGCACTCACTGAAAAAGCGGAGGAACATGCCATCGGAATCTTTGCCAAAAACCTAAGAGATCTCCTCCTGCAAAGCCCAGTCAGGGGCAGCCGAGTACTGGGCATTGACCCCGCCTTTCGGACGGGGTGCAAAGTTGTTGCTGTAAACGAATTTGGTGACCTCTTAGAATACACCACCATTTACCCCCACGAACCCCAAAGACGTTGGCAGGAAGCCCTGCAAACCCTGGACACCTTGGTGCAAAAGCACCAATTGACCCTAGTCATCATCGGCAACGGTACCGCAAGCCGAGAAACAGAGCAGCTGGTAGCCGAACTGATTGAGGAATCCAAGGCTAGCCTCAAATACTTGGTTGTCAATGAAGCGGGTGCGTCGGTTTACTCCGCCTCCGATTTGGCCAGAGAAGAGTTTCCCGATTTGGATGTATCTATCAGGGGCGCAGTCTCCATCGCCCGCCGCGTGCAGGACCCCTTAGCCGAACTGGTAAAAATTGATCCCAAGTCCATTGGTGTGGGCCAGTACCAGCATGATGTAAATCAAAGGGAGCTAACATCTACCCTCGGTGCAGTGGTAGAGAGCTGCGTCAACCATGTTGGGGTTGAACTGAACTCCGCTTCAAGTGCTCTCTTGGGCCATGTCTCTGGCTTATCAAACAGAGTGGCCAAGGAGGTTGTCAGTTACCGGCAGTCCAATGGTATCTTTAGCAGACGTTCCGAACTGAAAAAGGTCAAGGGATTGGGGCCCAAGGCCTTTCAGCAAGCAGCGGGCTTTCTGCGAATTGCGGACGGCCGAGAGCCTTTGGACAACACTGCCGTGCATCCTGAATCCTATCCATTGGCCCGCAAAATCTTAGAACAAATTGGCTATAACGAACAGGACCTGAAAAATCGCGAGAGCTTAGCTGCCATCCGCAGTAAGTTAAGAACACTGAAGGCTGCCGAGCTTGCGAACACTCTCCAGGCCGGTGAACCTACAGTCCGAGACATCATTGACGCTCTGGGTCAACCCGGCAGGGACCCCAGGGATGAACTCCCTGCTCCCCTCTTTCGAGCAGATGTGCTCAGCATGGAGGACTTGAGGCCGGGTATGATCCTTCAGGGAACCGTGCAGAACGTGGTAGACTTTGGAGCATTTGTCGACATCGGAGTAAAAAAAGCCGGGCTCGTGCACATCTCGCAGCTCAGTGACGGATATGTACGGCACCCCACCGATCTTGTCCAAGTGGGCGATATTGTCTCCGTACGCATCCTGGATGTAGAACCAAAGCTGGGCCGAATCAGCCTTTCTATGAAAAGACTCAAGTAAAACAAAGCCACTGGGGCAGCCACCCGGTGGCCTTTTTCTTAAACACCAAGCAAAAAAAGATCACAGAATCTATTGACAGAATTATCTGAATTTGATAGACTAGACTTGCTAGCAAAAAGGGGCTCCGAAACACCAAGGAGGAACATGAATGAAACGACTGATTGCCTTGTTGCTGTGCCTAAGCCTCGTACTGGTGCCAATATCCGTCTCCGCAGCAGCAGCCCAGCCGGATCAGCCCTTTGGCATCGAAGTGGCACCTTTGAGTCAAGAAGAACTGGAAGAAGTGGAAGGTGGCTATAAGGTTGTTGTTGCGGCCGGGATATTTGGCGCCGTATATGGCACCTATGAGTACCTGGTAACGACCCCGCGCGATGATTGGACTTGGGGTGGAGTCGGTCTGAAAGCCCTCAACGGAGCGCTGAGCGCCGCTGGCGGCGCTTGGATCGGCACACGTTTCTAGACTGATGTCCAAAAAGTCCCTGCTTCTATCCATCGTGGTAACTTCGATCAGCCTGCTGTTCACAAATCGCTTTCTCTTTAAGGAGAGCTGGATTCAGGCTCTTAGAGGCGGGATCCTCGTTGCAGTGGGCAGCCTGGTTACGGCTGCATTGGTGGTGCGAAACGGACGCTAACTGGGGCTCGATCGCGTTTTAACAAAAGCAGCCTCCGGATAAACCGAAGGCTGCTCCCTTTTTCTTCCTTCTAGCGCAGCTTAAACTCTAGATAGATGTGTTCGTATTCGTCCATCACCTTGTCCACTCCAATGTAGAAACTGGTGTTTTCCACAACCTCATCAGCCAAATTGAGCATGGGATTGTTCTTAAAGTCTTCGGGCAGATACTCTTCCGCCGCCTTGTTGGGACTGGTGAACTTGGTCATATCGGCAATTCTAGCAGCTATCTCCGGCCGCATAATAAAGTTCAGGAACTGGTAAGCACCATCCTTGTTCGGTGCCTCTTTGGACATGACCCAAGAGTCGATATAAATGGGCATGCCTTCTGTGGGAAAAACGGGTTGAAGCTCTGGTCTGGCCTGGACACCCTTAACGGCCTGGTTGGAGTACATAAAGCCAGCTACGGCTTCCCCGTTAACCAAAGAGTCCTCTGGGGTGTTGGTCTCAAAACGCATAATGTTGGGCTTGAGGGCGAATAACTTCTCCCTTGCTTCGGCCACCTTCACAGGATCCGTTTCGTTATACTCATAGCCTAGTGATTTGAGCACCAGGCCCACGATTTCTACAGACCAGTCAATGATCACAACATTACGCGCCAGTTCTTCTTGCCACAGATCATGATAGCTCGTGATGGGATCAGCTCCTAGGGCTGCCACCGCTTCAGGATTGACCAGCAAGAAGGAGATGGATACCGCATAGGGGATAGAATATTGATCCTCTGGATCGTAATAGGCGCCGTGATAGACTGGGTTGATGTTGGCGTAGTTGGGCATCTTATCTTTGTCCAAGACAGCAAGCATGTCGTTTTGCCTGAGGATATCGACCATGTAATCGGTCACTACCGCTAAGTCATATTGATCAGGATTGGCTTCCAGCAGCGACTGCATATCCTCATTGGATGTAACCTCTTTGTAATTCACCCGGATGCCGGTCTCGGCGGTAAACTCATCAATGATCGCTCGAGGAATAAAGTCGCCCCCCCAAGTCATGAGATTGACCTCTCCTGCAGCTTCTACTACCCCTACAGTGAGCAAGGCTATCAAGAAAATTCCGACCAGTAGACAGAATCTTTGCGTTCTCATTTATAGAGCCTCCTTGTGTTGTTTTTTTCCGACCAGTTGACTCAAACCAACGATGAAAAACATCCCTACCAAGATCAAGGTACAGAGCGCATTGACCTTCGGAGTAACTCCCACCCGCATCATGGAGAAGATATGCACAGGCAGGGTTGTACTCTTTGGGCCTGACATATATGTCGATATTATCACATCATCCAGGGATAAAGCAAGTGACAGGAGCGAAGCAGTGACGATGGAAGGAGCTACCAGAGGCAAAATCACTGTTCTCACCGTCTGCCACTTTGTAGCACCCAAGTCCCTGGCTGACTCCAAAATGGAACGATCAATCTCTTGCAGCCGCAGCTGGACCATAATATACACATAGGGTATGCAGAACAGGGAATGGGATAGAACCAGAGTGAAGTGTCCTAGAGGCAGTCTAACAGCGTTAGCGAAGATCAAAAGAGCAATCCCTAGGGCAATCTCTGGAATCAAAAGGGGAAGAATCATCACTCCCTGGATGGCCCTTTGCATTCTCTCCGTTACCGACATGGCAACAATGGCACTGGCTGTACCGAGTATGGCTGACACAAGCGATGTGATCACCGCTACTTCCATACTGATGCGAAAAGCTGCGCCAATGACCCTATCACTAAACAGCTGCCTATACCAACTTAGCGTCAGACCGGTCCACTGGGCCGTTGAAGGACTGGCATTGAAGGAGTAGAGGATCACACTGAGAACTGGCAGGTAGAGTGCGACAAAAAAGAGTGATAAATAGAAGGCGCCGAATCTGCTCGTCTTCGTGCTCATTGAAATAATCCTTCCTTATTGTTCTTGGTTATCCTACCATAGATGGAGACGACGATCAAAGCCACGGCAATCATGATAATGGAGAAGGCTGCAGCCAATGGCCTGTTACGTCCCCGTGTGGCCTGCGTGTTAATTAGGTTACCCAAGAAGATGGTGTTTCCGCCTCCCAAGAGGTCCGAGACATAAAAGAGTCCGAGGGCGGGAATGAAAACCAGAGTAAACCCTCCTGCTATACCAGGTATGGTCAGGGGAATTGTAATCTTAAAGAAAGTCTGGCTCCGACTAGCTCCCAAATCATAGGAGGCTTCGAGCAGGGATCGATCCAGTTTATCTACGGAATTAAAAATGGCAACGACCATAAAGGGAATGAGCATGTAGGCGGTTCCGATGAGAGTGGTACTAAACTTGTACATCATGGAAAGGGGTCGATCGATCAGTCCAAGGGCCAGGAGGATATTGTTGATCACCCCGGCGTTTCCCAGCAAAATCATCCACCCATAGGTGCGCAGCAAACTGGAGATCCAAAAGGGAAGCATGATCAAACCAATGGATAAAGCGCGTTTCTTCGCCGGTAGTTTAGCCGTAATATAGGCCACCGGATAGCCGATGAGCAGCGTGACCAGCCCCGTCAAGAAAGCGAGCAAAAGGGAGTTTCGAAACACCCTCAGGTAGATAGGGTCAAAGACCCTTTGATAGTTTTCCAGGGTAAATTGCAGCACAATGTTCCCCAAGGAGTCTCTAGACAGAAAGCTCAATACAAACACAAACACAAGCGGTATTCCCACCAATAACCCGATCCAGACCAGAATCGGGACGGCCAGAAGATTTTGTTTCAGCGTCTTCATGCTAAATCTCTCCTTCTAGCCACGACTCTTCCAGAGAAAGCAGGATCGCTCCATGTTCCTCCCATGCGATAAAAACCAAATCGCCTTCCCTGCATTCGCATTCCGTTTTTTGATACTCCACAACCGTGATCGCTTTGTGATCGACGCTAAGTTCGATGCGAATCTGCGATCCAGCATAGTGAATGGACCGAACCTCGCCTTGAAGTGCATTGGGCACAGGGTCGCATGATACCCGCATCTTATCCATATGGATGGCCATAATAGCTGGTTTGCCAGCTTGCAGCGGCTGTTTGTGGGGACTTCTGATGCTGACAATATGATCACCAAGCTTAACTTTGGAATGGGTGTCCCCTATCTCCACCACCTCAACCTGCATAATATTACGATCACCAATAAAGGTGGTCACAAACAGATTGCTGGGGTTATTGTAGATATCCCTGGGAGTGCCGAGCTGCTGCACCTCTCCGCCATCGATCACAACGATCCGATCGGACATATTCAAGGCTTCCTCTTGGTCATGGGTGACATAGACAAAGGTGGTTCCCGTTTTCTTCTGCAAATGGGCCAGTTCCGTCTGCATGTGCTTGCGGAGCTTCAAATCCAAGGCTCCCAAAGGCTCATCCAGAAGTAAGATGGCGGGTTCATTAATCAAAGCTCTGGCGATGGCGATCCTTTGCCTCTGCCCGCCGGACAGCTGATGGGGCAGGCGTTTCTCATAACCGACCATCTGCACCAAATCCAGCACATCCCCCACTCGCTTCTTCAGGTCCACCTCCCGCATGGCCTTGCGCACTCGAGGACCATAGGCGACATTGTCATAGACATTGAGATGGGGAAAGAGGGCATAGTTTTGGAAGACAGTATTTACATTTCGCTTGTTGGGAGCGATGCCTTTGATGGAACGGCCGCCGAGCAAAATGTCCCCCGAATTAACAGTTTCCAATCCCGCAATGCACCGAAGCAAGGTGGTCTTGCCACAACCGGACGGTCCCAACAAGGTAAGAAATTCTCCCTGTTCGATGGTGAAGGATATGTCCTTCAAGACATGAACATCACCGAAATACTTATTTATATCCACGAGAGAAAGTAACGGTTTCACTTGCAGCCCCTTCCCACGAAATCTAGCAACTATGATGGTTTCAGAATCAGTATAGTGGAATTAATACTGTATGTCAAAGGATGGGACTCGCTA
>DUPN01000054.1 GCA_012838305.1 Bacillota bacterium
AACAACATTCGTTGTCTCAAGATCAATGTTCAGTTTTCAAGGTTCTTGGGAAATAAATAAGCCTCGAAAAGCAAGGCTTTTTCGGGTCCGGCACGTGGTCTGTGTGCCCGACGCCTTAATTACTATACCACCGATCGGGATGGCAATCAACACGCATAGGACTCCAATTTCATTGATAGCAAGCATCTATCGCTCCTTTTCTCTTGTTATCTCTGTATTGCTACGAAATCTGGTTTCAGGACAAAGAAAAACCTGCCTCCACTGGATATTTGCGGAAAATCAGAATCCCATGGAGACAGGCACGCCAATGAAAAACTGTACTATGAACGAGGACGCATATGAGGAAACAGAAGGACGTCGCGAATCGAGGGCGAATCAGTAAACAGCATGACCATGCGATCAATACCGAGGCCAAGACCGCCTGCTGGCGGCATACCGTATTCCAGGGCCTGAATGTAGTCTTCATCCATCATATGGGCCTCATCGTCACCTTGATCGCGCTGCGCCATCTGTTGGCGGAAGCGCTGTTCCTGATCAATCGGATCATTCAGTTCAGTGAATCCATTGCCCGCTTCCCATGTCACGATGAATGGTTCAAAACGATCCGTCAGCAAAGGATCATCCTTTTTCCGTTTAGCCAACGGGCTGATCTCAACGGGGTGATCCGTAATGAACACCGGCTGGACTAGATTTGGTTCCACGAATGCGTCAAACAGCTCGTCAAGGACGGTAGAAAAGGTCGCCCCTGGCTCAATGTCAAGTCCTTTCGCCCTAGCCGCCTCTCTGGCTTGGGCATCATCCAGACCCCGTAGATTTACACCTGAGTATTCCTGAATTGCATCCAACATTGGCTTCCTGGGCCAAGGTGGCGTCAGATCGATTTCCTGTCCCTGAAAAACGACGGTGGTAGAGCCGAACAGTTCTCTAGCGATGTGCGCATAGAGATCTTCGGTGATCTTCATCATGTCACTGGCATCTCCGTAGGCCATGTAGAGTTCGCACATGGTGAACTCCGGATTGTGTTTGGTCGAGATACCTTCATTGCGAAACATCTTTCCAATCTCAAAAACACGGTCATACCCGCCCACCAAGAGGCGCTTCAAGTACAGCTCTGGTGCAATCCGCAGGTAGAGATCCATGTCGAGGGCATTGTGGTGTGTAGTGAAGGGGCGGGCACTGGCGCCCCCTGCAATGACATGCAGCATGGGCGTCTCCACTTCAAGGTATCCACGCTCTGCCAAGAAACTCCGCATACTTTGGATGATCCTGCTTCGAATTTCAAAGACCTTACGCACTTCAGCGTTGACAATCAAGTCAACATAGCGCTGACGGTAGCGTAAGTCCACATCCTTGAGGCCATGCCATTTGGCAGGCAGCGGCCGCAGAGACTTCGATAAGAATTTCAGGGTCTGAACCTCCACGCTGATTTCCCCGCGACGCGTTCGGAAAATCTTCCCTGTTACTCCCACAATGTCTCCGATATCAAGCTTCTGCAACAAGGCGTAGCCCTCTTCACCTAGCGTATCAACTCGGAAATAGAGCTGTACGCGACCTGTGTGATCCATCAAATCCGCGAAACTAGCCTTGCCATGGGTACGCATGGACATTATCCGGCCGGGGAGAGTAGTGTTTTCATTCTCTAAGACATCGAATCGGTCTAGGATTTCCTGGGCTGAATGAGTGCGTTTGAATTTCTCTCCAAAAGGATCAATCCCCAGATTTTTGAGGTCCTTCAGCTTATCCCGGCGCACTTGTAGTAGCTCGTTGAGTTCTTCCCTATCTTCCGTACTTTCGATGTGTGGCTCGTTCACCGTGACGACCTCCTGTTTTATCTGGCAACTTTCAAAATCTCATACTGTAACGTTCCGTCTAAAGCTTCCACTTCCACAATCGTGCCGCAAGTCTTGCCCATGATGGCCTGACCGACAGGGGACTCGTTGCTGATCTTGCATTCTGCGGGGTCGGCCTCAGCCGATCCCACCAGACGATACTCGAAGACATCCGACGTTTCTAGATCTTTCAGGGTGATGACCTTGCCAAGGGAAACCACCGTATCATCATCATTGTCATCTTCTTCGATGAGCCTTGCATTTCGCAAAAGTTTCTCCAGTGTCAAGATTCGGCCTTCAATGAAAGCTTGTTCGTTCTTAGCATCATCATACTCTGAGTTCTCGGAAATGTCTCCGAATTCCAGCGATGCGCTAATTCGTTCGGCCACTTCCCGCCGTTTGACCGTTTTCAACACTTCGAGCTCGGACTCTAGTTTTTTCAGACCTTCCGGTGTTAGCAATACCTCTTTGTCAACCATGCCCTCAGTCTCCTTTATCATCACATCTTCCACAAGCGTGTAGATACTAACTGATACAGATCTTTCTCAATGCTCCATCTATTATAAGTAACAAAAAAAGGGATGTCAAGAATGAGACAATCCCCGTTAGCAAGCAGGTTTCAAGTCCTCAAGCCGCCTTTGGGCTAACTACTCTTTTCCAAGGGGCTTGCAGGTGTGTTCAGCAGCTCTTTCCTGGGAGTGAACCCCAATTCGTCGATGATCCCATAATAATCGGCGTCTGTAATCTCTTCGATTGGCTTATCTAGTAGCGCCACCATCAGTGCTTCGATCACGTTTGTACCGTATGAACGGCCTTGAAAGTTCGGGGTGGTGGTAATCAATTCGCCCACATTGCGCTTAATCATCCACTGCACATCGTCCTCAGTCACCGTATTGGTAATAATCGTCTTACCCTTCATATCATCCAACATATATTTATGAATCAGATGGTAGTCACCTGCGATAATATCGGCCCACTCATAGTACTTCCTATACTTGCTGGTTGTCTGCACCTTTTCCTGCTCACTGCCTGTTGGATACAGCCAACTGTACGGCGCCTGCACCACCAAGGGAGCCAGGACGGTCACAATGGTCTCCAGCAACTTCAGACTGTAGATAGGTACAGGAAGACCGAGTATGAAGATTAGATCACCATACAAGACCTGGCAATCAACCTCATGCAGTGCCTGGGCCATCCCAAAACGATCAACGGCGCTGGTAAGCAGGACCCTCTTGCCCCTAAACAGGCCAGGGTCTTGTTGCGTCAGGAATTCAATGGTGCGCCTTTCCAGTGTGTCTTTTGCGCCCGATCCATCCACTATGGGCGTGATTTGAGGGATGCTAGCCAGGGGTTTAGCTGCACGTAAGATCAGACGACGGCCGCCTCCGCCCCAGAAATATATGCCGATACCCCCCATTCCGAAAACGGCCACTTTTCCGTCGAGCGCCTCCAACAGATCCTTGGCTTTTTCCATGTCACCATCTGTTCCAATCCGCTCTATGGAAAAATCCTCTCCCCGCACGTTAACAACAGCCTTGTGGTCTCGTTTCGATGAACCAATGCTGACGCTCACTATTCTCCTCATGGTATCTCCCCTTTCCGATCAATGAGAAGCCACAGGATTCATGGCGATTTATGCGAGCAGCTCCCGGCGAGGCACAAAACCGACTTTGTCGAGCATCTCAAGATAATCCTCTGGAGTAATCTTAGCCAATGGTTTGTCAAGAAGGGCAACAATTAGACCTTCCATCACATTCGTCCCAAAGGATCGGCCTCCAATATCGGGAGTCGTAGTGATCAGTTCCCGAGCATGGCGTTCCTTTAGAAACGCCACATCCTGGGGGGTAATCGTATTGGTGATCAGCACCTTCCCGCTCAAATCATCGGGCATGTATTTCCGAATCATGTGATAATCACCGGCAATCACATCAGCCCAAGCGTAATACTTGGCATACTTGTGTCGATTTGGGGACTCTTCCTGCTTGGAGCCAATGGGATAGAGCCATTTAAAGGGAAACTGTACGGCCACAGGAGCGAGAATACCCACTACCGCCCGGAGAACATTGAGCTTGTAGATGGGAAAGGGAATACCCAACGCAAACATGACGTCACCATACAGGACATTGCTTCCAGTGTGCTGCAGGGCCTGGGCCATGCCAAAACGATCAACAGCACAGGTAAGGAGTACATTCTTGTTCCGGAACATCTCGGGATCCTCGGCAGCAAGGGTTTCAATTGCCCTGCGTTCCAAGGTATTCTTCAGACCAGAACCATCCACAATGGGAGTCCTTTTGGCCGCTCTGGCAATGGGCTTGGCTTCCCGCAGAATATAGCGTTTGTCTCCCCCCTGGAGGTACAGATCGATTCCACCCATGCCGAAGGCGGCCACTTTGCCGTCGAGCTCCCTGATCATGGCAATCGCTTTTTGGATATCTCCATCCGTCCCGATTCGCTCCACGGAGAAATCCTCACCGCATAAGTTGACAATGGCCCTGCTATCTCTGTGAGACGAGCCAATACTGACACTTACTATCCGTCTCATGGACTACTCCCCTTTAACCGATATAATGAGTTTCCTCAGCTGCTGGGGACTGAGATAACAATCACCTTCGATGGGGGATGCTCCGAGGAGAACACCCAAGACCTTATCCCCTAAAATCGCCTCAGCCAATCGAATGCGCATATCGGAACCAATCATGATCACATGGTCGTATTCGCTCATCTCCAGCATCAGTTGCATGAGCCAGTTAAGTAGACTCTTTCCATCATGGGACTCAATCATTTCCCAGCGTTCAACATCGTTCATTAGCAGAGTGTACTCGACCCCTAACTCTTGACACAGTTCCAAAAGCGCCTGGGTATTGGCGAGGGGGAAGCCAATGACAGCTAAGCTGCCGCCTTTGCGCACCTCCGCCAGGGATTCGAGACGGGACACAAACGATCGATCGCAACCTACCCGCTGTGCCACCTCCTGTTGGGAGAGACCCGATACCCTTAGCTGGAAAATGCGATCCACAATCCTATCCAATTTGACACGATTAAGCAGCTTGTCACCGACGCGGAAAAAATCGCTCATTCCATCACCCACCAGCCTGCAATCCTTGTGCACACTTTGTTCACGCCCATTATATCATGGGTGTCAAAATGCTACAATAACTGTTTTAACAAGTTTTCCACTTCCTGCAATGTGACTGCAGTGTTGATCTGGCATCGGATCTCAGCGGAATAGGGTATCCCTTTTAGATACCAAATCAGATGAGGGCGCATTTCCCGAACAGCCCTGGCCTCCCCATCGAATTCCACTTTCATCCGCAGATGACGAAGTGCAAGGGCCATCCGCTCATCGAGTGTAGGATCGGCTACCATCGTTCCGTGGTGTAGATAGGCTTTCACCTGCCGGAAAATCCACGGATTACCCTGGGAACCCCGGCCAATGGCAATATGATCGCAGCCAGTTTCTTCAAAGAGTTTTTGGGCATCACGGGGGCAAAAAACGTCACCATTTCCCACAACGGGAACCTTGACAGCCTCCTTGACTTGCTTGATCCACTTCCACTGGGCGCGTCCCGAGTAGAACTGTTCCCTGGTGCGAGCGTGGAGGGTGATCCAATGCACTCCCGCATCCTCCAGGCGTTTGGCGATCTCCACACAGTTTATGCTGTCACCGTCCCAACCCAAACGTATCTTTGCTGTAACTGGAACGGGTACGGCCTGGACCACGGCAGCGGCAATATCCGCTAGTAGCGGAGGGTTTTTCATCAATGCAGCTCCATCTCCATTTTTTACGATCTTGGGAGTGGGACAACCGAAGTTCAAATCGATCATCTCCGGAGACACTCGTTCAACAACGATTTGGGCCGCCCTGGCGCAGACTTCGGGAACGTGACCGAAAATTTGCACGGCGGCAGGACGTTCCCTCGAGTCGATGGCGAGCATCTGAAACGTTTTTTGGTTCTTGAAAATCAGGCCTTGAGCGGAGACCATCTCACTGACGACCAGATCGGCCCCATACTCCCGAACCAGGAAGCGAAAAGGCAGATCCGTTACTCCGGCCATTGGTGCTAGAAATACTCCCATAAAAAGCCCCTTTCAATAAAAAAAGCAGGGTTGCCCCTGCCGCTTACTCTGCCACTACTCGCTTTTTTCCTTCATGTTGTACTTGGTAAGGAAACGCTCTACCCGACCACCAGTGCTGCTTAAAGTCTGGCGTTGGCCAGTATAGAAGGGGTGACATTTGGAACACACTTCCACTTTGATTTCTTTCTTGGTGGATCCAGTTTCAAACGTCTCACCACAAGAGCAAGTCACAACGCTCTTACCATACTTTGGATGTATATCAGCTTTCATGTTCTCATTCACCTCACTAACTTTACTGGCTAAACCAAAAAGTATTATAACACAGACTAGCCAGTCTGGCAATGAACCAAAAACCATTTATTTCAGATAGGTTTGGGGATTGACAGGGTTATTGCGATGGCGAATCTCAAAGTGGACGTGGGGTCCCGTTGAAACCCCAGTATTTCCACTATAGGCTATTGTCTCGCCCCGTGTTACCCGTTGTCCCACCTTCACATTCAAACGCGAATTATGAGCATAGCGGGTTTCAACATTGTTACCATGGTCAATAATCACCAAAATACCGTATCCGCCATTCCAGCCTGCAAAGGTAACACGTCCGTCCGCCGCTGCTTTCACCTGCGTACCGGTGGACACCGCAATGTCCAGACCGTTATGCATCTTACCCCAACGCGGCCCAAACGTGGACGAAATCCGTCCCCTCACCGGCCAATCAAAGGCTTTCTGCAGTTGACCATTGACTAGGATAACATCCCGGGGTCTAAGTTGAGTAGCCCCAGGAATGACCAGCCTGGTATTGGGCTGAATGCGAGAGGGATCACTGATCTCGTTAACCCTGGTAATCTCATCCATGGGAACATTGTAGCGTTCTGAGATCTCCCACAGACTCTCGCCGGAAGCTACTTGGTGCAATACCCCATTTACAGACGGAATCTGTAACTCTTGACCAATGGAGATTCGATTCGGATTGGCTAGATTGTTCGCTGACAAAATCGTGTCTACCGTAATCCCGTACGCCGCCGCAATTTGGCCTAGAGTCTCTCCTGAACAAACCTTGTGCACAAAAATGGTCGGCCGCTTTTCGATCTTTTCTTCCACCTTAGGCGGTTCGGGGATGGGAAGGGTCGCCTCCACCCGAGGAGTTGCCTCCGAAGTGACCTTCTCCTCTACTTCGACCTGTTGAGCAATGACTTCTGAGGGTTCAGGCGCTGAAGCTTGGGGCACTACGCCAGTCGTTCCGTCGAGGGGAACTTGCGTCTGCAGTTGTACAGGTGTACTTGTCAGCGCCGGACGTTCGTCTTGGAAGTCCTGCGAAGCGAAGTCCCTTAAAATATAGTCGTCTACGTCAATGTAGATCAGACTATCTAAGTCCCAGTCACTTCCACCAATGTGCATTCTAGTATCCACCTTACCTAGAAGGCCAAAGCTGAAAATGATGGCAAATATCAAGAGTACAAGCCCACGACTGCGAATCAGTCGCCTCCACATGATAAATCCTCCCTCGACTGGCAATAACCTACTTTACACATTTCGACGCCTTCGGAAAAAATCCTCTCACTTATTCCTAACATTTTCGGCAAACGTTGAAGTCGTGATCAGCTCTAGCAGCTCGCTATTGTCTTTGGTGTTTGTAACCCTCTCCAACAGCAAATCCAGCGTCTCCGCGGGTCCTAAAGAACCCATGGCTTTACGCAGCACCCAAGTGCCGTCCAGTTCCTGCGGAGTTAGAATCAACTCTTCCCGGCGTGTTCCCGAACGGTAAATATCAATGGCGGGAAACACACGCCGTTCCGCGAGTTTTCGGTCCAGGTGCAGCTCCATGTTCCCGGTACCCTTAAACTCTTCGTAAATGACATCATCCATACGACTGCCCGTTTCAACCAAAGCCGTAGCTAGAATCGTCAAACTCCCTTGTTCTTCCAACTTGCGGGCGGCACCAAAAAACCGTTTGGGACGATGCAGTGCTGCCGGATCCACGCCGCCTGACAAAGTTCGACCGCTGGGAGGCACGATAAGATTATGTGCCCGAGCTAAGCGAGTAATACTGTCCAGTAGAATTACGACATCTTTCCCTGATTCCACCAAACTCTTAGCCCGAGACAAAACAATGTCTGCTACCCGCACATGGTTCTCCGGGGGCAAATCAAAGGTGGAACTGATCACTTCACCGTTTACAGACCGCTCCATGTCCGTAACTTCTTCAGGGCGCTCATCAATTAAGAGCACAATGATTTCGATATCCGGATGGTTCTCAGCGATGGCATTGGCCAGCATCTTCAGGATCGTAGTCTTGCCTGCCTTGGGCGGGGATACGATCAGGCCCCTTTGCCCAAACCCCAATGGTGATAATATGTCCATTAGGCGCATGGAATAATTCGTCGTTGTTGTTTCTAAATGAATACGCTGGTTAGGGTAAATAGGGGTTAGATCATCAAAGTAGGGCCGTTTTTGGGCCATTTCGGGATCAGACAAATTGATGGCCAAGACACGGAGTAGAGCAAAGTAGCGTTCTCCGTCTTTCGGGGGACGCACCTGTCCTAGTATCTCGTCACCAGTACGCATGGAAAAGCGCCTGATCTGCGAAGGGGAAACATACACATCGTCAGGACCAGGGGTGTAATTCTCAACCCTGAGAAACCCATAGCCTTCACTGGTAATCTCCAAAATACCGCTGATGAATAAGAGGTTTTCTTTTGTCGTCTCATACTTAAGAATCTCAATGATCAGATCCTTCTTACGAAGTCGCTTAAATCCAGAGATCCCTAAATTCCGTGCCAATTCCTGTAACTCCACGGAGGTTTTTGACTCTAGTTCTGCAATATTCAAGCATTCACCACCTTCGAGAAAAAGGGAAGGACCAGCCTTCCCTCAACCACCCTACGCGCGTCCTGCGGAACCAAAGAGCCTCATCTTCGCTCTGGCCACTTCTTTCATGGCATCCCGAGCAGGCCCTAAAATCTTCCGGGGATCAATCTCATTAGGTTTCTTGGCCAAAAGGTCCTTAATGGCCTGGGAAAAAGCGACTCTCAAATCTGTGTCAATATTGATCTTCGTGACTCCGTAGGGTATCGCCCGGCGTATCTGCTCATCACCAATTCCAGACGCTCCATGTAAGACTAAGGGCACATCGGTGCTGGCGGCAATCTCTTCCAGCCGTTTGAAATCCAATTTAGGTTCGCCTTTGTAAACACCGTGCGCCGTACCAATGGCAACGGCCAGAGCGTCCACGTTCGTGCGTTCCACAAATTCGGCCGCTTCCTTGGGGTCTGTAAACGTTGCCTCTGCTGACGCCACCACAATGTCATCCTCTACGCCGCCGATCTTGCCCAGCTCCGCTTCTACAGAAACTCCATTGGGATGGGCGACTTCCACCACTTTTTGGGTTACAGCAATATTTTCTTCAAAGGGATGCTTGGAGCCATCAATCATGACGGCAGAAAAACCATGTCGAACGCACTGCACCACCTGTGTAAAACTGGTACCATGATCAAGATTGAGGGCAATAGGCACTTTAACCTTGTCCGCCGCTACTTTGGCCATACCTGCAATATACTCAATACCGGCGTACTTAATCCCGCCTTGGCTGGCCTGAATAAATACAGGGGAATTTTCTTCTTCGGCCGCTTCAATAATGGCTTGCAGAATCTCCATGTTGTTCAGGTTAAAAGCCCCTACTGCATAGCCACCTGCCTTTGCTGCTTGAAACAATTCCTTTCCACTTACTAACATCTCGTTTGCCTCCTTGTCACCTACAATATTACGTCAAGGGCTTAAGCCACTCTCCCAAAAAATGCGACGTGCATGGTTCCATAACAATCTGTCCCACTTTGGCCAATCTTTCTTGATGCCTGCGGGTGCTAGCCTCAATCTGAACCATGCTTCCGCAATAGGAACAGACCAACTCGACCTGATCAGGGTAGACATCGATCCCGATGGACGGATGTTCGCATTCACAGCGAATATTGTCCCCCTCGGCTAGATCTTCCAAAAGCTGAAGTATGTCCCGCATTACTTCGGGATTGGCGAAATCATCGGACGTCAGGGAAAAAGCAGATTGTCCATCCAATATCCTATCTTGAACATGTGCCGGATCGCCCAGATATCCCAGACTCTCTCCGTTCAGGGGCGATAATAGATCGACGAGGGGCATGGCGAAAAACTGGCCCTTAGGAATCAACACCCGGGCCCGGTCACCCTCCACACTCAGCACATCGACTTCAAAATGCTTGTTAATCCTGCGCAAATGTCCCTGAGAAAAACCACAGCTGCACACGAGCTGCAGCGGTTTTTTCGAGATGGAGAACAGGGAAAACGTATGTTTTTGAAATCCTTGGCAAGCAGGACAGGTAAGAGCAATCGTCCTCTCGCTGTTTACAATCACAGGAACTCCTCCTATCGCGACTAATAGTTCGCCAACAAGAGGAATTCTCCTTCGAAATTATTTCAGATTCCCAAATATGTCATACGCAACGAGTAGGCCGTCCTCTTCGTGAACAGAGTAACTCACAAGAACATGACTTAATCGTCCACATGGATTGACCCAGCAGAGCGCATCCTGGAAGGCGCCGGGATAAACCGGCCGCATCGACGCCAGGCTGGCCGGGGCACCCAGGCGCCAAATCAAGCAGTCCTCCTCAAGTTCATAAATCATTCGTTCACCACTGCAGTCTAACAAAATCTTATGCTGTTCGGGAAAAACCTGCAACACATCTCCGTGGACCATTTTCCAGTCGTGCCCAGATGCCAGGGAGGTACAAAGCAACAACAATCCAAGCGCCAAGATTCCTTTGCTTGATCGCACCATGATGACACACACCCCTTCTATGAAAGAGTATGCGCCATAATATTCCATCTATGCAAAGTCGAGGATGCCTTAGTTGTCTTTGCGGAAATCGTCTGGAGATAGGTCTTCCAGGAAAGACCTGAACTGCTCAAGCTCGGGATCATCACCTCCAGGAACAGCCATAGCATAAGGAACGATCTTATCGTCAACATAGATAGACGCACCTGAACGCAACGCCAAGGCGATGGCATCACTTGGTCTCGCGTCGACACGCATAGTTCTGTCTGCCTGCAGGAGATGTACTTCTGCGTAGTAGACATCTTCTGTCAGATCTGTGACGACGACTTTGTCCACCTTGGCACCAAGAGCTAATACGGTGCTCAAGAGCAAGTCATGGGTCAATGGCCTCGTAATCTCCACATTCTCCAACACCACAGCAATGGCATTGGCCTCCGCGGGACCGATCACCAGTGGAACGTAGGACTCTTCGGCATCATCGGTGAGAATGACAACGGGAAGCATAGTGTCGCGATCTATGCCTACGGCCTTCACTTTCATTCGCAGCATAAATACACCTCCAAGTACCTGAAAATCAACGGGATTCCAGCATAGCCTGGACAAAACTGACGAAGAGGGGATGGGGATTGGTCGGTCTTGACTTAAATTCGGGATGAAACAGTGTACCCACAAACCAGGGATGGTTTTCTAGTTCAATGATCTCTACCAGCTGACCATCGGGGGAGACACCAGTCACCCGCATTCCTGCCTTAACTAACATGTCTAAGTAGCGACGGTTTACTTCATAGCGATGGCGATGGCGCTCAGAGACTATGCGTTCCTGGTATGCAGCCATACTCAGCGAGTCCTCAGAAATCAAACAAGGATACGCTCCGAGGCGCATGGACGTTCCTAAACCAGCAACCTCCGGCTCTCCCGGTCTGTAACTGATAACCGGGTAGGTACAATCTCCAAACTCAACGCTTCCTGCCTGTTGGAGCTGGGCAACATTGCGTGCATATTCAATCACAGCGCATTGCATCCCCAAGGAGATACCAAAGAACGGAATCCCTTTTTCCCGGGCATACTGAACCGCCTTAACCTTCCCTTCCACACCGCGTTCGCCAAATCCTCCTGGGACGATAATTCCGTCAAGACCTTCCAACTGCTCCAGACCGCCTGTCTCCAGGTCTTCGGCCTCAATCCAGCGCAGATCAATGGAGGTACCTTGGGCAAACCCTGCATGGCGCAGGGACTCTGCAACACTTAAATACGAATCGGGAAGTGTAACGTATTTTCCCACGATGCCAACGACCACTTTCCTCGTTAACCCTCTAATAGAGGACACCATCTTTTGCCATTGATCCAGATCCGCAGGACCGGCATTCAGATTTAGCTTCTCCAAAACGATCTCATCTAGGCGGTATTCGGCAAAACAAAGGGGCACCTCATAGATGCTATCCACATCTGTATTGGGGATGACGGCCTCTTCATCAATATCGCAGAACAAGGCGATCTTGGCCCGAAGATCCTCTGCTACTTCTTTCTCACTGCGGCAGACAATCACATTAGGCCTGATACCAATGCTGCGCAATTCCTTCACACTGTGCTGCGTCGGCTTCGTCTTCAGCTCCTTGGCCGCGGCGATGTAGGGAATCAGCGTCACATGAATATAGAGGCAAGAGTCCCGGCCCACATCAATTCGCATCTGGCGGATGGCCTCCAAGAACGGAAGTCCTTCAATATCCCCGACCGTACCCCCTATTTCCACCAAGATCACATCGGCTCCGCTATCTTGGGCGACAGAGAGGATTCGATTTTTGATATCGTTGGTCACATGGGGGATCACCTGCACAGTACCTCCATTGAATTCCCCCTTGCGTTCTTTGGAGAGGATTGACCAGTAGATCTGTCCAGTACTGACATTACTTTTTTTGGTCAAGTTCGTGTCAATGAAGCGCTCGTAATGACCCAAATCAAGGTCGCATTGACCGCCGTCCTCCGTGACAAAAACCTCACCGTGCTGCAAAGGACTCATATTACCTGGGTCCATGTTTAAATAGGGATCCAGCTTGAGCACACTAACCTTCAAACCTCTGCTCTTGAGCAGCCTCCCTAAGGAAGCCACCGTAATTCCCTTGCCTAAACTGGACACTACACCGCCAGTGACGAAAATAAACTTGCTCACTCTTTGCCCTCCCCTTCAACGTCTTGAGAAATGTCCCGTTCCAGGGCCTCATACTTGGCCATCAGCTCGTGATAGAAGCAGTTATGCAGCAAAGCCAAGAAACTGGCCATGAAAATCAAGAGGGGAGCTGCAAGCACCACACTCAGCGCAACGATAATGACGCTGACTATGAGGAGAAAAAAGACGGACAACGGATTGTCCAGCACGATGAGGGCTGATCGCTTCAAGGTCTTGAGCACACCGATATTCTGATTGGTCAGAAACGGAAACACAAACTGCTGCAATGCGGACCAGTAGATTATTCCCCAGATCCATAGCCCGGACAAAACCAGAAACAAGGTACTGGGGTAGTTTTGACTAAACCAAATGTTAAACACAAGAAGAACTAAGCCTAAGAGACCCAAGACAAGCAGAATCGTCCCTCTTACCCAGTACAGCCGAAATCCATCCCACAAATCCCTCAAACCAGTGTCTTCGCCTAAGATCACACAATTCATGCGATAGTTCACCGCTGCTGTGGCTCCACCGAGGGTAATGAAGGTCGCAACAATCGTCGTGATGAAAACGGCATCATTTTGCAGGAAAGGGACATAGGTAAAGGCTAAAAAGGGAAAGAACCCCACTCCAAACCAGATAAGGTTGGTTAACATTACCTTTCCAATATGCTCGTAGCTTAACTTAAGAGCACGTACAAACGTCCGCCAACTCTGGCCCAAACTCATGTTTACCCACCATCCTTACATTTGTTCTGGAGCGTCCACACCCAAAAGGCCCAAGACTTTACGTAACACAGTGCGCACACTAGCCGCCAGAACTAAACGGGCGTTCCGCAGTTCTTCCTTTTCCCCAAGGATGTGGCAATGGGTGTAAAACGAGTGAAATAGGCTGGCCAAATCTAGGGCATAGCGCGTGATCCGATGGGGCTCTCGCTGCAAAGCTGCTGCAACGATTTCGTCGGGCAAGGTCGCCAGCTGCTTCATGAGAGCGACCTCCGATTCATGCACAAGTAAGTCTAGATCGACCTGATCCGCTCTGGGCAGAAATACACCCATTTCCTGTCCCTGACGTAAAATACTGGAAATGCGGGCATGAGCGTATTGCACATAAAAAACCGGATTTTCGTTGGATTGCTGCACCGCCAGATCCAGATCGAAATCCAGATGACTCTCTGGGCTGCGGTTTAGAAAGAAGAAGCGGGCTGCATCTTTTCCTACTTCCTCCACCAAATCCTGCATAGTGATGAACTCGCCAGCTCTCTTCGACATCTTCACCTGCTGGCCATGGCGCATCAGAGCCACATACTGTAGAATCAGGACCTCAAGGGTGTCTTTACTATAGCCTAGAGCTTGAATGGCTGCCTGCATACGCCCTATATAGCCATGATGATCAGGACCCCAAATGTTGATCAGCTTCGTATATCCCCGTTGGAGTTTATCTTGATGGTAGGCAATATCTGCAGTGACATAGGTGTAGGAGCCGTCACTTTTCACCAGAACCCGATCCTTGTCATCGTCGAACTCGGTGGATCGGAACCACAGAGCATCCTCGGCCTCAAATATCATTCCCCGCTTCTTGAGGTTGGCTATGCTCTTCTCCAGCGCCCCTGCGGCGTGAAGATCCCGCTCGCGAAACCATAGATCAAATTCCACACCATAGTTGCGCAGATCGTTCCTTTGCATCTCCACCATCTGATCGGTTCCCCAGCGCTTGCAGAATGCAAGGCGATCCTCTAGGGACATCTCTGCCAACTCAGGATGGGTCTCCTTCAGACGCAGGGCCAAATCACCAACATAGGCAGCGGGATAACCATCTTCGGGAAAGGGATAATCCGGATCGCTCAGTTGTTGAAAACGGGCCTCTAAGGAGCGGGCAAACACATCGGCTTGGTTGCCAGCATCATTCACATAAAACTCGGTGCCCACAGTGTAACCCACAGCCCGAAATAGCCTGGCCAGGGTATCTCCCACCGCGGCCGCCCTAGCATTGACCACATTCATAGGGCCAACGGGATTGGCACTGACGAACTCCAAGAGAATCTTTTGGTCCGAACCAAGCTGCGAATCGCCGTAAGACTCACCCTGCTGGTCGATGATGCGGACTGTGTCATTTAACCACTGCTTACTCAAGAAAAAATTGATAAAACCAGGGCCTGCCACTTCCACATCCTGGATAAATTCACCCAAAGTTAGATGATCGACAATGATCTGTGCCACTTCCCGCGACGGCTTTCTAGCCATCTTAGCTGCAACCAGGGCAATATTCGAGGCAAAGTCTCCATGCCCCGCGTCACGGGGGGCTTCCAGACCTATTTCGGGTACGGTCGAAAGCTCAAGTTCCCCACTTCTCTGGGCCGCCCTGATTGCGGCCTCAATGACCGAGCGTAACTGCTCCTTCTGCATTACAACAACACTCATTCTTATCCTCCCCGGCGAAAGAAACTCCCCCGTAGGAATTCCTACAGGGGAAAAAATCGATTGTGCACCCAAGGCTCTGTCTGCACCAACCATTCTTCGTTAGTATATCATTAGTCTCGCGATTAGACAACCGACTTTTTAGAACAGACCGTAGATTTGGCCCTCCGCATCAATATCTACGTCTTCCGCCGCAGGCCGGGCCGGTAAACCGGGCATGGTCATGATGTCCCCGGCTAAGCACACCAAGAAGCCTGCTCCCAGAGAAGGCCGCACATCACTGATGGTCAAGGTCCAACCTGTGGGAGCACCCTTCAAATTGGGGTTGTCCGAAATGGAGTGCTGGGTCTTAGCCACACACACGGGCAGATTGCCATATCCCAGCCGGGTGAGATCCCGAATCGAGCGTTCGGCCTTCGGTGCATAAACAACATCATCAGCACCGTAGATTTCTTTCGCCAAGATAGAGAGTTTGGTTTTAATCGGTTCTGCCCAATCGTAAAGGGGTCGAAAATGAGCCGGCTCCTGCTCGAGCACATCTAGCACAGTCTGGGCGAACTCAGCTCCACCTGCGCCTCCCTTCACCACAACTTGCGATAAAGCCCACCGGACACCGAGTTTATCACAATGATCCTGCACCAACTGCAATTCTTCGGGAGCGTCTGTTGGAAACTGGTTAATGGCCACAACGATGGGCAACCCGAATTTGCGAATGTTCTCTACATGCTTATCCAAATTGACCATGCCTTTGGCCAGAGCCTCTAAATTGGTTTCTTTAACTGCCTCTTTGGGCACACCGCCATGCATGTTAAGGGCCCGTACAGACACGACAATCACGGCCACATCAGGCTGGAGTCCAGAGTAGCCGTGGACAATATCAAAGAACTTCTCAGCACCCAAGTCTGCCGCAAATCCACCCTCTGTCACCACATAATCAGCGAGCTTAAGCGCCATACGAGTGGCAATGATGCTGTTGTTGCCATGGGCTATGTTCGCAAAGGGACCGCCGTGAACAAAGGCAGGCTGCCCCTCTAGGGTCTGAACAAGGTTGGGCTTGATGGCGTCCTTCATAATGACAGCGATGGCGCCTTGGGCATTGAGATCCTTAGCGTACACAGGCTTGCGATCATAGGTGTAGGCCACAAGAATGCGCCCCACCCGCTCCTTAAGGTCCTGGAGGTCCGTAGCCAGACACAAGATGGCCATAATCTCAGAGGCCACGGAAATGTCAAAGCCAGCCTCTCGCACATAACCATCGCCCAGACCACCGAGTCCAATAACGATGTTCCGTAACTGTCTGTCATTGATATCCATGACCCGACGGAACACTATGCGTTTGGGATCAATGTTTAGCGCATTCCCCTTGGCAACATGGTTGTCCAAGAGAGCGGCTAGAAGATTGTGAGCAGTGGTCACAGCATGAATGTCTCCGGTAAAGTGGAGGTTAATGTCCTCCATGGGTACCACCTGTGCATATCCACCGCCGGCGGCACCGCCCTTGATCCCAAAGGTCGGCCCCAAAGAGGGTTCACGAACACAGGCAATGGCGTTCTTCCCCAGATAGCCTAGGGCCTGTGTTAAACCGATTGTGGTTACCGTCTTTCCTTCACCGGCTGGCGTCGCCGTAATGGCGGTCGTGTAAATCAGCTTACCATTTGGACGATCCTTGAGTCTGTCATAAGCCTTGGTACTTATTTTTGCCTTGTATTTTCCATAAAGCTCAACCTCATCCGATGTTAAGGACAGCCCTTGAGCGATCTCTGAAATCGGACGAAGCTTCGCTCCTTGGGCAATGGCGATATCACTCAGCATCACATCATCCTCCCGTCATATATCTACAAAGAATGTAATCCTATCCCTAACGCGCTCAACAGCGTTTCTTTGATGGACTCCGATACGGTGGGATGAGGGTAGATAACCTCCGCCCACTGTTGCAGCGTCATGCCTTGCTCCAGTCCCAAAGTCACACCGGAGATCAGCTCGGTCGCCGCTGGGCTAATCATGTGTACGCCGCGCACAAGACCATCTGCGGAAACCACGAATTTCACAAAACCTGAGTCTTCACCGGCAATCACTGCCCGGCCGTTGCCTTTTAAAGAGTACTTGGCCGTCACGACCTCGCCGTATAGTTCCTTGGCCTTGGCTTCTGTCAAACCGACGGAGGCAATTTCGGGTTTGGTGTAAACACAGCTCGGCACAAACCATTCATTCCTCCCAGGCTCCCCAGCCATATGATTGACTGCAGCCCATGCTTCTTCAAAGGCCAAATGGGCCAACTGTACGCCGCCAATCACATCACCGGCGGCATAGATGTGAGGTATGGTACTCTGAAACTGCCCATTGACCATGACGTGGCCTCTGGGATCGATCTCCCCTGGGAATCCGGGCGGCAAGACGGCACGCCTGCCAATGGACACCAAAACCGCTTCCGTTTCCATCTCCGTTAGGCGCCCTTTTTGCTCAACTTCGACCAGAACCCGATCCGATTCGCGGCGCAGGTTTTGGACTTTGGCTCCAGTGAGCACCTTAATTTTGCGCTTCCGGAACTCTCTGGTCAGCGCCTGACTGATCTCGCCATCCTCTAAAGGCAAGATCTGGGGCATCAACTCGACAATCGTCACTTGGACGCCGTAGGACGAGAGAATGGTGGCAAACTCGCAGCCAATGACCCCCCCGCCTACGATAAGAAGGGATTTTGGCAGAGAGTCCCTGTCCAGAAGCTGATCACTGTTCAATACAACATCACCATCGATGGGCATTCCGGGGAGTTCTGCTGGAACAGTGCCTGTGGCCACAAGGATCTTCTTGGGAATAAATACCTCTTCACCAACCTGAACCTTGGTGGGGGACAAAAAGCGGGCCTCACCTTGAATCACCCGAATGGACTTCCGATTTAATAAGAACTCCAATCCATCAACAAGGCGACGCACGATTTGATCCTTGTTCTTCACGACCTGAGCATAATCGAGACCCCTAATGTCCAGCGTTACACCATGCGTCTGGGCCGAGCTCAGACCTTCAAAGAAATTGGCACTTTCGAGCAAGGCCTTCGTGGGAATGCAGCCTCGATTTAAGCAGGTTCCACCTAATTCGGCCTGTTCCGCCACGACGACGCTCATACCCAATTGGCTCCCTCGAATTGCACCAGAGTAACCCGCTGGGCCGCCTCCGATAACAAGTAGGTCAATCTCGTGTGACAATGACTTCTCCTCCCTAAGTGTCAACCTGTGTATTTTGGTATGTAATAAGCCAGCCGCTGCAGTTCTAGGGACAAGTCAGCAGCGACCACATGCACTGTATCAGGCGCTTGCAGCTTGATGGGGGCGAAATTCAAGATCCCTTGAATCCCTGCCTGGATAAACGCATTGGCTACCTCTTGGGCATCACTGGCCGGAACTGCTATGATCACGATCTTCAGCTGTTTTTCCTTCACCTGTGCAGCGACGTCCTTCAGATCGAAAACAGGGATTCCTTGCACAGTCATGCCGATCTTTGCGGGGTCGCTGTCAAAAAGGGCGATGAGTTCGAGGTTAAAGCTCTCGTCCTCGGCATAACGTTTGAGGTGATAACGGGTAAGAGCCACACCGAGGCTTCCTACACCGACTAAAGCCACGGATATCTTGCTGTCCAGGTTCAAAATTTTCCGGAGCTCATCACGTAAAAATCCAATCTCATAGCCCACCCCCTGCTTACCAAACTCGCCGAACCAAGCCAGATCCTTCCGTACTAAGGCCGGACCTACTCCTGCCTTGACACCCAACTCCTGGGATGAAATGGATTCCGTATCGGATTCACGGGCCAACTCGTCCAAAACACGCAGGTACAAGGGTAAACGCCGAATTACTGCATCAGAGATTTTATTCCACCGCATTGCTTCCCTCCTCCCTCTTCTATTTGTGATACCGCTCTCCACCCACAATCGTAAAGGCGCGGTAGATCTGCTCCAGCAAGACCAGACGCATCAATTGGTGGGGAAACGTAAACTTGGAAAAAGACAAGACCCGATCGGCCTGCTTAACCACTCTCGGATCGAGTCCCAGGGATCCTCCGATCACAAAAACCAACTGGCTTGTTCCGCTCACAGCCAAACGCTGAAAGGTATCCGCCAGTTCCTGGGAGCTTAGGGCTTCGCCCAAACGATCCAGGGCAAAAACGAAGGAGCGAGGTTTGATTTCGGCCAGAATCCTCTCACCCTCGCGCCGGCAAATCTGCTTGATCTCTTTTTCACTAAGGGGCTCATTGTAGCTCTCCTCTTTGACCTCGGAAATCTCCAGACGACCATACCGTCCCATCCGTTTGGCATATTCCCTTATTCCCTGAACCAGAAATTTCTCCCGTATTTTGCCCACGGCCACAACTTGGACCTTCATCAAACCACACCCTTCCCTATACCACCAGGTAGCGAGGTGCCCGATCACAGAACGTGCAATGGGAGGGTGTGCTCCAATCCGTTAGCGAGACGTTATCCAGCTCATAGAGATCCGGCGGTGCCTCGTAGACGTCAACGAACTCGTCTATAGCTTGTTCAAGGTGTTCTATACAAACAACATACATGCTTTTACTCCCTCAGGAAAAAATGTACATTTATCATCATCACTATACCACAAGTAATGAACAAAAAAAAGAAGAAGACCAGAGGGCGTTGCCTTGGGTTCCCTCTGGTCTCAGTGTTCACAACCTATAGCTGCACTTCGGTTTGACGGAAGGTGGAACCTCGATAAAAGCCGAGAGTGAGGCTGCCGCCGAACCCCGCCCGCTGCACCGCATCTTGCAGTTCCCGCATTCCTGCTATCTCCTGACCGTCTACTGAAGTGACAATGTCGCCCTGGAGCAAACCACCCTCAGCCGCAGGGCTATTTGGCAATACCCGTGTTAAAAAGGCTCCCCGCTCCACAGCCAGGTCCAGGTTGGCCTGTTCCCGCAGACTCTTGACCAATGCAGGGGTGAGTGACCCGCCTAAGACCCCAAGACGCAGGGGCCGACCATGGGAAATGATCTGGTCGCCAATGTTTTTCGCTGTGGTTGACGGGATGGCAAAACCAATGCCCTCGGCCTGCTCGATGATGGCTGTGGTCACGCCGATCACTTCCCCAGCTTGATTAATCAGGGGGCCTCCGGAGTTGCCGGGGTTGATGGCCGCATCTGTTTGAATCATTCCCTCTAAATAGCGGTTTTCTCTGGGATCTACCAGAAGGTCGCGATTCACGGCACTAACCACTCCAGTTGTGACCGTATTGGATTGGCCTAGGGGATTGCCGATAGCGATCGCCATTTGGCCCACCCTTAATTCGTTAGAATCGGCGAAACTGGCCACAGGCAGTTCCTCGGCCTCCACTTTTACCACGGCCAAATCTGTGAGGGCATCTCCTCCGACCACACTGCCAGCGAAACGTCTCCCGTCCGCCAGTTGTACCACGATATCGTCAGCCCCCGCCACGACATGATGATTCGTTAGGATGTATCCATCTGGTCTATAGATTACGCCAGAACCTACACCTCGCTGTTCCTGAAGCTGCTGAAAAAAGAACTGGTCGACCACGATCTCCCGGGTTGTATCAATTCTAACGGTGGCGGGCCCAACCTTCTGTACGGCCTGGACCACAGGTTCCTCCCAGTTTCCCCTGGTATCCTGGGACTCCGCTGGAGCGTCACCCAAAGGTGCTTCCGCTGGACTTAAGATCGACCAGATCATGAACAAAGCCAACAACAAAATCGTAACCCCGAGACTTAAACGCCACTTCACCGTTTCTCCTCCTCAGCTATGTTTCCTGATGTTAGTATAACCGGGAGGTATTCTATTTATGGCACGATAACAGGCCGTCCAGTCACAGGATGCAGCAGACTAGGAACGGAGACATGAAAAACCTTCTGGATGAGTTCAGGGGTAAAGACGTCGGTGGGAGGTCCTTCTTTGACTAAACTTCCCCTACCCAGGACAAAGACATAATCGCAGAAATTGGCCACAAGGTTCAAATCGTGCAATACTGCCAAACAGGTAACTCCTTCTTGCGCCCTTTTCTGGAGCAGCTGGCACGTATTGATCTGGTGTTCGAGATCGAGATGTGTCGTAGGTTCATCCAATAGCAGAACCTTCGTATGCTGAGCAAAGGCACGGGCCAAGGTGACCCGCTGCCGCTCTCCCCCACTCAAATCACTCACCAGGCGTCCAGCTAGATGTGCCACTTCTGTCACCTGCATGGCCTCTTGGGCCAGCTGCACGTCCTTGGCGCTGGGTTGTCCCAGCCGGGTGTAAAAGGGTGTACGTCCGAGCAGGACCATTTCCTCCACGGTAAAGGGAAAATAGTGGGAGTGCTGAGGAATCAAGGCCACCTCCTGGGCCAACTCGCGCAGACTATAGGATTGCAGGGGCCGATCATTGAGCGTAATGACGCCTTGCTGCGGGTCTAGATAGCCATCCATTAGCTTGAGCAGCGTTGATTTTCCCGCCCCGTTTGGACCCACCACGCCGTAAAATTTGGACGGTTGCAGCCCTAGACTGAGTTCCTGGAGGACCGGTGTCTTTCCGTAGGCGTATGTCACTCCATCCAGGCGGATTTTTTCAACCATGGTAACCCGAACCTCGCTTCATTAGATAGATGAAAAAGGGCCCTCCCACAAAGGCAGTGATAATTCCTACGGGAAGTTCAGTGGGTGACAGCACTGTGCGGGCCAAAGTGTCCGCTACAAGCAAGAACAGAGCCCCCACCCAGAGAGAATGCAGAATCAGCCGTCTATGCTCGGCCCCAAAGATCAAACGCAGAGCATGGGGCACCATCAATCCCACAAATCCAATCACCCCCGAAACGGAGACACATGCAGCGGCCATGAGCGAGCCAAGAACAAGCACCCATCGCTGCAGGTTTTGCACATCGATACCCAGGCTATGCGCTGCCTCCTCGCCGAGCAGATAGACATTGAGATCCTTAGCCTGCCACAAAGCGAGCACAACCCCTGCAAAGACATAGGGGGTGGCCACTGCCAAATGCTTCCAGCCCCGTCCAGACAGGCTCCCCATCAACCACAGGTAGACGTCTGTCAGGTTTTGAATCTTCAGCACCATCAAAAGGGAGACTACCGCCGTTAAGGCTGCGCCCACAGCTACACCTGCCAGGATCAGACTCGTGGGATCAAGTCTTCCCCGACTCTGTCCAAGGCGGGAGACAATCCACGTAGCCAACATGGCACCGGCAAAGGCAAACAGAGGCAGACTGCCAAATCCCGCCAAACCTTGGGGAATGAAGAAGAGAAGGCCAAGAGTGGCGCCCAAAGATGCGCCGGAGGACACACCAATGATATAGGGATCCGCCAGGGGATTACGGAGACTGCCTTGAAAAAGCACGCCGGCGACGCTCAATCCCCCACCTACCACCAAGGCCAAGAGCACTCGCGGCAGTCTGACCTGAAGTACGATGACTTCACGAGCTACAGACCAATCGCCCTGGACAAAATCTCGGATCCCAGGGATTCTAGAGGCCAGCATCCCCAGGACATGCCCTAAGGGAATAGGTACGGATCCTAAGGCTGTAGCCACAACGATTGCAGCTATAGTGATAAGGGAGACTAAAGCGATCGATCCCTTCATGGGTCTCATCGTCCGGTCGCATCCAAAATCTCAATCATTTCCACTAGGGCCTCTAAGAGACGTGGAGTAGTCCTGGAATACAGATCGGGGTTTACCTCATAGACGTCGCCGTTTTGCATGGCGGTTGTAACCTGCCAGGCCGGCCTAGCTAGAGCCTCTTCCAGATTATAACTGGTTAGAATGACAACTTCAGGATCCCGCTCGATCACCAACTCCTCACTGAACACAGGCCACGCTGTGGGAGAATCTCCCGCAATATTCTCACCGCCTGCCAGGACGATCAGTTCATGCATAAAGCTCCCTGGTCCCACCGTCATCAAAGGCTCATTCCAGATCTCCATAAACACCCGAATCCTTCTAGGCCTCTGCACACCTGCGGTGAGTTCCTGGAGACGGTTTTCCATCTTGCTGGCCAAATCCTCTCCTTTTTCCTTAGCTCCCACCGCTTCACCCAGCTCTATCAGGGATGCCTGCACCTCCGCTATGGTGGTGGGACCAATTACGAAGGTAGGAACGCCTAGCTCCTCCAGTCTGGTCAGGTGAGTCTGGACCAAGGTGGAGTCCCCCACCACAAGATCCGGCTCCAAGCTAAGAAGCAGTTCCAGATTGAGGTTCATAGCATCCCCAACAACAGCCCTGGATGCAGCTTCCTGGGGATAATCGCACCAGCTCGTCACCCCTACGACTTGGTCGCCTACGCCGAGGGCAAAGAGGTTTTCGGTAATGCTTGGGGCCAAGGAGACAACTCGCTGCGGGGCTGCCTGCACTGGGCCGGTACTGAGGATCAATAAGAATATGAAAGTTACGATCCATTGCTTCTTCATTCGACTCTCTCCTAAAAAAATGATACCCTAGGACACTGTCGCTAGGGGAATAACAAACGAAAAAGCACCTCCCGTTCCGCGCAAGATGGTCTTAAGCTTGCGATCTAGGCAGGTCTCCTGGCTCCCAAATCAACACAGGCTCATGCCTTCCCCACAAAATGCGAGTGGCTGTTATGAGCTGCTCCTTGGATACAGTGGCGGGACCGCGTGGTTTCTCAATGGACGTTTCATGTGGTGAAACCCCCGATGCTTGGGGTTGATCTATTGAGCCCAACTTCCCTATTATCCGTCTGCCAAAACATCGTTTCGGCAAACTGCACCTAAATCGTCTATTCAGTTGATCCATAGATACTACTCTTCTTGTCAATATCCTCCTTTGTTTGTGGCCATACTACAAAAAGAAACGGAAAGGGGGAGCTTTCTTGAGTTATCGTGACCATCTGGAAGCTCAGAAGAAGTACATTCGCACAAAGAAAGAAGCCCTGGAAGCAAAAAAGGATCGCCAGCAGCATCCACGCCCCCCTAGGCTCGACCCGCCTCCAGCGCCCGTCAAACCATGGCTTGTGGCTCTGATTGCCATTCTCCTCCTGTTACCCCTGTTTACAGTCTTGTTCATCCTGCCGAGAACCATGGTGCCGGCCCAATCCAGCCATGATGGCCTCGTGATCTGGATTTACGGTACCGAATCCGAATATCTCGACGTGAAAAATTGGCTAGAACCTGAGATTCTAGCCAACGACCTACAATGGACGATCGCCCACGCCACCGATCGTTACGCTCTGGTGGATATGCTTCGATCCGGTTACGGGGACCTACTGATCATCGATCAGGAGTTCGCGGAAGAACTGCATCGCGGGCAAGCCCTAGTGCCCCTTTTGGATAAACTCCATTGGCCCACCTGGGACGATTGCTTCGTTCCATTCTGGGAAATCCAACCTTTCCGCAAGACCTTTGGATGGGCCCTGCCGGTAACGGGAAACATCGATCAAGCTCGTCACCTTTTTATCGTGATGCAGCAGTTTGCTCCGCCCTTTACTCCCGAGCTGCCGCCTCAACAGTCGCTTTGAGCAACATGGCGATGGTCATAGGTCCAACTCCCCCAGGAACTGGGGTTATGGCCCCTGCCACTTGGCGCACTTCCTCATAGTCAACGTCACCGACAAGCTTGCCGTCCACACGGTTAATGCCCACGTCAATAACGACGGCTCCCGGCTTTACCCAGTCCTTTTTGATCAACTGTGGACGTCCCACAGCTGCAATGAGAATATCCGCGCGACGACACTCGGCAGCCACGTCCTTTGTGCGTGAATGGCAGATTGTCACGGTTGCATTCTCCCTCAAGAAGAGCAAGGCTGCAGGTTTACCCACGATGTTACTGCGTCCAACCACCACAACTTGCTGTCCCTGGATGGCTGCCCCTTGTCGCTTAACCAACTCCAGTACGCCCGCTGGCGTACAGGGGACAAAGCCGTCAGCGTCACCTACTTGCAGTTTCCCGGCATTGATGGGATGAAAACCATCGACATCCTTCTCCGGGTCAATTGCATTGATCACCTCATCCTCATCGAGATGAGATGGAAGGGGCAGCTGAACCAAAATCCCATGAACCGTAGTATCACGATTGAGCCGGTCGATCAAACCCAAAAGCTCCTCCCGGGTCGTGGCCTCGCTGAGGCGATGGATGGTGGAATTGATTCCGATTTCCCTGCAAGCCTTCTCCTTGTTGCGCACATAAACTGCGGAAGCCGGATTGTCACCAACGAGCACCACATCCAAACCGGGCAGCTTACCTTGTACGGTCAGATCCGCCACTTTTTGGGCGAGCTCCTTACGAATCTCCGCAGCAATACCTTTTCCATCAATGATCCGTGCTGTCATTTCATTCCTCCTTAGCTCTTGGCCGCGGCCCACCGAGTCTCAGGCCTTGCTCATTGAGTACCACCCCTGGTCGAAAACGAACAGCCTCCCATAATTCAAGACCGCTTTCCCTTGATTAGTTGGACAATTGGCAGGGAATTCCTTCCCGCCTCTAGTCTGCACTCAATCGTTCAAGTCCTTCCCCATTCCTGACACGAAAAGCGAGTACAGCCTCAGCAGGCAGCACAGCAGCCACATGGCCAATACTGAGGGGCCATTGGCATAGGGCCAGCACAGCCAATCATTGTGTTCATCGTCTCTGCTCCTCCTATTTTGATGCATTTTGGGAAAAACAAAACGCCCTCCTCTCCGAAAACCTTAGTTTCCGGGGACGAGGGCGCCAACTCCGCGGTACCACCGCAATGACCACAGCTAAGTGTAACAAAACCGAACCCTTCTCCGCTGAACACAGAGTGACTGATTCGGTCTGTAATCGATATGGCGCGCCTAGCAGGACTCGAACCTGCGCTCCCGGCTCCGGAGGCCGATGCTCTATCCGCTGAGCTATAGGCGCATTTTCACGACAAAGTAATTATAACAGCTACATGGCTGAAAAGCAAGAATGAGCTTGCACCGGGGAACAAAAGCCTTGACACTGGGCAAACTCATAGTATATGCTTAAGTTACCAACACCCCCCGGGGGTGTAGTGGGGAGTGAGCGCAATGAAAAAAGAGAAATTCGACGTCGTCGGCATGACCTGTTCCTCTTGTTCGGCCGCTGTAGAACGGGTCGTTGAACGCATGGGCGGTGTCATCTCCGTCAACGTGAACCTACTGTCTAACAACATGACAGTCGAATATGATGAAAGCCTGGTAGAAGCGGGAGCGATCATCGCAACTGTGAGCGAAGCTGGGTACAGCGCCGCCTTGGCAGACTCCAAGTCCCAGGCTAAGACCGGCGAGGTCAATCTCGCCCAGGATGAAATCAGCGAGATGAAATACCGGACCATAGTGTCTATCGCCTTGATGCTTGTATTAATGTACGTAGCCATGGGCCCCATGGTCGGCCTACCCATTCCGGCCTTCCTTGTTGGAGTGGAGAATGCAGCCACCATGGCACTTGTTCAGTTTCTTCTAACCCTGCCGATAGTGTATGTGAATCGCCAATACTATCGCAGCGGTTTCAAGACCCTCTGGCGTAGGAGCCCCAACATGGACTCGTTGATCGCAGTCGGTTCCGGCGCTGCTGTGGTATATGGCGTCTTTGCTCTGTTTAGGATCAGCTGGGGGCTAGGACATGGTCATCTTGAATTGGTAACACATTATAGCCATGATCTCTATTTTGAGTCAGGTGCCATGATTTTAGCCCTGATTACCCTGGGTAAGTATCTTGAGGCGCGGTCGAAAGGTCGAACCTCCGACGCCATAGCCAAGCTAATGGACCTAGCGCCCCAGGTGGCCACAGTGCTTCGGGACAACCAGGAAGTAGAGATACCTGTAGCAGACCTCATTCAGGGTGATATTATCGTCATTAAGCCAGGCCAGAGCATCCCTGTGGATGGAGTGATTGTGGAAGGGCATTCAGCAGTAGACGAATCGGCCCTTACCGGCGAGAGCATTCCCGTGGCCAAACATGTGGGAGACAAGGTGATCTCGGCGACCATCAACAAAGCTGGTTCCTTCAAATTCGAGGCGACGCGGATCGGCGATGACACGACTCTGGCCCAAATCATCCGTCTTGTAGAAGAAGCCAGTTCCTCCAAGGCTCCCATCGCCAAACTGGCAGACAAGATCAGTGGGATTTTCGTTCCCGTCGTGATCGCTATTGCCATCACAGCCTTCGTCGTCTGGCTGCTTTTGGGATATCCCTTTGAATTTGCACTGACCATCGGCATCGCCGTCTTGGTTATCTCCTGCCCTTGCGCCCTAGGCTTGGCCACGCCGGTGGCCATTATGGTAGGGACCGGCCAAGGAGCGCTCCATGGAATCCTGATCAAATCCGCCGAGTCGCTGGAGACTGCGCATGATCTGGACACAGTAGTTCTTGATAAAACAGGTACGATTACCGAAGGCAAACCCCAGGTAACCGATGTTATCGCCAGTTCTGTCTGGAGTGAAAAGGAGCTACTCACCATCGGGGCCTCCCTAGAGAAGCCCTCGGAGCATCCTTTGGCTGAAGCCATTGTGCACAAAGCGGAAGAAAACAAGATCCGCTTTGAACCGGTTGAGGACTTTCTGGCCGTGCCAGGCCGGGGAGTCCAGGGGAAAATCAACCAGCAAACCTTTCTGGCAGGCAATCGTTCCTTCATGCTTGATCACCAGATTGACCTGGGAGAGTTTGAAGCTAAAGCCGAGCTTTTGGCCCAACAGGGCAAGACACCCATGTTCTTTGCGACTACAACGGACGTTATTGGCATCATCGCGGTGGCAGACGTGGTGAAATCCACGAGCAAACAAGCGATTCGAGAACTAATGGAACTGGGGATTGACGTGGTGATGCTCACTGGAGACAACAAGAGAACGGCCGAAGCAATACGTGGTGAACTAGGGATTGAAACCGTTATTGCTGAAGTCTTGCCCGATGACAAGGAACAGGAGATCCGATCCCTCCAGGAGCAAGGGAGAACCGTTGCGATGGTGGGCGACGGCATCAACGACGCCCCGGCCTTAGCTAGAGCCCATGTGGGTATTGCGATTGGAGCGGGCACCGACGTGGCGATTGAGTCCGCTGACATCGTCTTGATGAAAAACGATCTCAGGGACGTGTCCACAGCGATCAAACTGAGCAAGGCCACGTTGCGCAATATCAAACAGAATCTTTTCTGGGCCTTTTTCTACAACGCCTTGGGGATTCCATTGGCCGCGGGACTGCTCTACCCCTTGCTTGGCTGGAGACTCAACCCAATGTACGCTGCTGCCGCCATGAGCTTGAGTTCGATCTTTGTTGTCTCCAATGCGTTGCGTCTACGGCGTTTCAGCGCTGAAAAATAGAGGAGGATAGGACCATGAAAAAAATCGTAATAATCAAGGGGATGACCTGTGAGCACTGTCAGCGGAGAGTGCTGAATGCACTGAACAGCCTACCCGGTCTGAAAGCCGACGTAAACCTGAAAAAACAGCAGGCCATTGTGGCTGTGGAAGGCCACTGGAATGAAGAGGCTGTACGTGATGCAGTGGCGAAGGCAGGCTATGAAGTGATATCTATAGCGGACAAAAAAGGATTCCTGGACCTATGAGAAGCGACCGCGCAAGAGTCCTACGATTGCTAAAGACAGCTCGAGGCCAGGTGGATGGCCTGATACGCATGGTTGAGGACGATCGATACTGCGTTGATATCTCCAACCAGATTATGGCCACCGGAGCCATCCTACGCACCGTAAACAGTCAGATTCTCCAAGATCATCTCAACCACTGTGTGAGGGAGGCCATGGAGACGGAGAATGCCGAAGAGAAGATAACAGAGATTATGTCCATCATTGACAAGCTAGCGAAGTAAGGGGATCCCAAGAAGGATCAGCAAAAGGACGAGTTCTATCAGGGCTATCTGGGGAATGGGATCGCGGGGAAAGGGAAAACCAAGCATGGCAAAACTAAAAAGGATCACGGACATTCCGCCCAAGAACACCAAAAGCACTGTGCCAAGCGTTTTCCAGGATTGCCTTCTATTCACATCAACGCCTCCTGAGTTTCAACTCAACCCAAAATAATCTGGGGGAGCAGAGCCAAGAATTGGTAGAGCAGCATCCAGATGATCATGATACCCACCGTTAGAAAGAGACCCCTCTGCCGCACTCTGCGCAATACAGCGAATGTGCCCATGGTGGCCAGCACATAGCATAGGCCATAGTGGACGAGGCCAAAGAACCGGGGATGACCTGCAGGAACAGGCAAGCGCCGCAGGGCGACCATGAGAGTGCCAAGCAGAGCAACTTGATAGAAAAGACCTTGGACACGGTACGCTTCGATCTTCTGAAGCAGGCTGTACAGGATACCTGCTGCTGCCAGCACCCCGATGTTCATGATGGTGTATACGGCCGCTAACATGAATGTACTCGTCAAAAGAAACGCTAGATGATAAAGTGGTGCGTTCTCGTCGATCCCCATTCGACGCCACAGGGAGATTTGTTTGGAAGATTCATTGTGGATTCCATGTACAACAAAGCCTCCATCGGGATGTGCTTGGAGCCAGTATACGTAGGTATGTTCGTCTGTGCTAACAGCCTCCGGCCGGAGCGCTCCCTTGCGTCCAACGCTCAGATTGGTGACCTGACCCGCCGCATGTCCGTAATTGACCTGGGCTCCGAAGGGACCAACTCCTTGCCACACCAGGGATGGTTCCCCTGCTCCCTGGACATAGCGGGCTCGAACCCCCAGAGCCAAAACCGACGGGGCTGTGATCTCGCCCTGTGCATTCACCTTGGACGTGAAGACCGCCAATTGATTACTGTTGCGGGGCAGTGCAGACCAAGCCAAATGGACTTGATCGGCGAAGGCGGTCATGGCGATACTTCCCCCCTGCCCGATGTCATGGACCGACCCCTCGCCTATCCTGCTGGGCTGTGTCCAATGATTCTCCAGCCTCTGACTGTAAAGAATGGCTACACCGACGTCGCTCGTCTCCATCCAGGCAAGATGAACGGTACCCTGTTGATCAACTGTGATGCTGGGCCTGACTGAGATATCGCTGGAATCGGTCACCGTTTCCAACAAGACAACTTCCCCCTTTTCCACCTGGGCATAGCGAATCTGAAAGTACACTTCACGCTCAGACCACACCACATGGGTGACCTCGCCCATTTGAAAGGCAGCTAGGTCCTGCACCATATTTGCCGTGGTAACTAGAGGCACAACTTCATGGGCTTTGTAGGGAACTGTCAAGGTAGTATAACTAATGGTGTTCCCGGCTGAAGACCGCTCCAACCAAACGACATGGCGACCGCCGGCATGATCTAACCCTAGATAAGCACTGCCAATCTGTGCTTGAGGGCGCAACACGACTTCTTCCTCTATATCATCCTGGATAAGCAAACGATAGGTGAGGTCGAGCTCTCGGAAATAAACACCATCGGCGCTGACAAAACTGGTTCCAAGAGAATCACGGGCTACAAAAAAGCGATCTGTGAATATATTGGTGCCGAAAAGGGGAACCACTTCCGACCACCCTTCAGGCCAGACTTCAATATAGTCTCTAGCTCCTGTGCCAGGAGATGCTAACAGCAGGATCAAAAAAGCGAAGGCAATAACTCTGACTCGATCCAGGGTCCTCACACCTTTCGTAAAACCTGTATTTCTACGATAATGCAACGTTTCCTGCATAATGCCCCTTGATTTCCGCCGCCGTTTTTGTATAATAATAGTCAGAAAGCGGATGTGGCTCAATGGTAGAGCATCGGCTTCCCAAGCCGAGGGTTGCGAGTTCGAATCTCGTCGTCCGCTCCATTTTTTATGCTGGCGTGGCTCAGGTGGTAGAGCAGTTGATTCGTAATCAACAGATCGGGGGTTCGAGTCCCCCCGCCAGCTCCAGCCTTTGTTAACTGGGGACTTAGCTCAGCAGGTTAGAGCGCTACGCTCACATCGTAGAGGTCGTAGGTTCGAGTCCTATAGTCCCCACCATCTTTTTACAACTACGGGGGTATAGCGCAGTTGGGAGCGCGTCTGCTTCGCATGCAGAAGGTCGGGGGTTCGAATCCCCCTATCTCCACCATAGGACCACTCTGCTCGAGATACACGGCTTGGTGTCTGGAACAGAGTGGTTTTTTCTAACCGTACTCTAAACAAAAAAGGATTTTGAGATGAAGAAACAGAATTTTTTTGGTGGTTTCCAGGGAAGTGAAGAGAGTGTGTGTTGTGCAATAGGAGGGGTAGTGTGAGGATTAGTGGAGAAACCATGGAAAAGGACGCGGTGCGTATCGCCGAGGGAATTTACTGGGTGGGCTATGCTGACAAACACCGGGGCCTGCATTGCAATCCATATCTGATTGTTGAGGGCGAAGAAGCGGTACTGATTGACGGCGGCAATCGCGACGATTTTAGTACTGTGATGCTGAAAATCTTGAGAACGGGAGTGGAGCCGGCCCAAATCACCCGGCTGATTTACCAGCACTACGATCCTGATCTTTGCGGCAGCCTTCCGCAATTTGAAAGCATCATCAACACAAAGGAACTACGCATTATTTCCCATCGCGAAAACAATGTGTTCATCCATTATTACTCAGCCCGAACACAGAAACTGGATTACCGTGATTTGGGTGGTTATTATGACTTCGCCACAGGTCGACGCCTTGAGTTCTATGGAATTCCCTATTGTCACCAGCCGGGGAGTTTCGTTACCTATGATACGCAGACAAAGACGTTGTTTTCCAGTGATTTGTTCGGATCCTTTGATAGTCGCTGGGAACTGATGCTCGAACTTGGCGATGCCTGCAAGGAATGCCTGAATCCGGAGGAGTGTCCAGGTCGTCTGGGCACATGCCCCCTCAAGGGAATCGTGGAGTTCCATCGGACCATCATGACCTCAGACCGTGCGCTTACACTGGCTCTGGACACCATCGAAACGCTAGATATTGAAAGAGTGGCTCCTCAACATGGCAGCGTAGTCACAACGAAGGACGATGCAGCAGCAATTATACGGCACTTAAGGGCAATCGAACATGTTGGTATTGACAGTGTCTTATCAGGAGAGCTCCAATGAGTAACCGGGACTTGAGATTGCAGAAAATCTTGTCCAATGATCCTCTATCCGATCGCGATATCAAGGCCTATGCCCTAGAGAGCTTCGCTACTGAAATCGACTACCGTATTCAAACCGAACTGCTGATGAAACTGATTCTAGACCACTCCTCCATAGCAAAGCGCATTGAGCGGCTGAACGAAGAGCTACTGCAGAGTCGTGCAATGCTCAGCGAAGCACAGGAGATTGCCCAACTCGGCCGTTGGGATATTCACCCGACTTCTGGGAGTATGACTTGGTCGAAATCCATGTACGATCTCCTCGAGCTTGATCCCTCCGTTCCAGCATCGTCCGATCTGTTCTTTTCCTTGGTTCATCCCGATGACCTTCAATCTGTCACCCAGATGTTCAGCCAGATGTTCATCACGCAAGAACCATGGAGTACTAGGTATCGTTTGTTAATGAAAAATGGAACCATCAAATGGATCCATCTAAGACTCCATGCCAGGTCCAGTGCAGAAGGTATTCTTGATCATTTCTATGGAACGATCCAAGACATCACGGAAATGAAGAAGGCCGAAGATGAACTGAGAAGATACAGTGAGCATCTGGAGCATATGGTAGAAGAGAAAGTGGCAGAAATCTCCTCTTCCCAAATGGCCACGATCTATGCCCTGATTAAGCTGGCAGAATCGAGGGATGATGACACGGGTTTGCACATCGAGCGAACGGCCAGTTTCTGCAGATTGCTCGCTTTACAGCTCCAGTCGGTACCCGAATACTCTCGTTACGTGACTGCTAAATTCGTTGACACGATCTACAAAGCCAGTCCGCTCCATGATATCGGTAAGGTTGGCATTCCAGATAAAATCCTTCTAAAGCCGGGCCAGCTCACCGACGACGAATTCGCCATCATGAAGACCCATGTGCAGGTAGGGCATGACACCCTTGCCACCGTTGCCCAGCAATATGACGGGAATGAATTCCTCAAGATGGGAATGGAGATCGCCCTGTATCACCATGAAAAATGGGACGGGAGCGGTTATCCCCAGGGCCTTGCTGGGGATGCCATCCCCCTCTCCGCCAGGATCATGGCCCTTGCTGACGTCTATGATGCACTCCGCTCCCAGCGAGTATATAAAGAGGCATTTTCTCACAAAAAAAGTGTGGAGATCATCCGTTCAGGCCAAGGGAAACACTTCGATCCGCTCCTAGTTGATCTATTTGTCCGTCACCAAGACGAGTTTGAAGCGCTCTATCAATCCATGCAGTAGTTTTCGGCGAAATTTCTTCAGAGCACTTCAAGTCAAGGATGATCTGCAACATCCCGTCTACTCTGAAGCAGAGAGCTGAGATGACGTGGATGAACTAAAGAGCCGGCATGCGGGGGCAGCGGTAAGGATGAAGAAATGCATTTCCGATCATCTGCACCAGCCCATGACCGCCAAAGATGTGGCCCCGACGAAGTACCCCACATGCGTCACGCCCGAGGCTGGCTGATCCCCTACCGTTACTCGACCGCTCGAATCCATATTTGGAGGCGCTGGGTGTCACCAAACAGCTGTCATCTGTACGCAAATTGTTGACCAGGACTACTTTGCCGACACGGAGGAAATCGGATGCGGAAAAAAGGACAACTCCCCGGCATGGGATATCCTTTGTGAGATCAAAGAGGCTTGGTATAAACCTGTCGGACTATGACTGCCTGAGAGCATACGTCCCCCAGTAACAGGAGTCTACGCCCTTGGTGTGAAGGTTTCCACCGACTACGATGGCGAAATTCCACCAGGCTTCGATGTCATCAACCTGGCCCCATGCCCGCTCATTTTGTTCCAAGGAGAGTCCTTTAGCGACGAAGACTCTCAACGGTGGGACTCTGCACGGATCGTATCGTTCAATCCAGAGGTCTAGAGTTGCCAATACGCAGCGGAAATTGCACCTAGAATGCAGCTGGCCCCCCAGGGCTGGCGGGGCTACACCGAAATTTGGCCCGTTCAGCGCATGAAGTGAAGCAAAAAGCTCCCCGTTGGAGAAAACCACGGGGAGCACAACTTTGTATAGCCATTGGTGAACGGCTACTGGGTCTGGGTCTGGGTCTGGCCTTGACCTTCACCCTGAGCCTGCTTCAGTGCATCCCTAGCCGTCTGTTTAAACCGCTCCCACGTTTGGGTAGCCCCGGTGATATTGTCTACCTGTTCGGGATCCTGCTTCTCTAACAACTGTTCCTCAAACCTGTCTTCACTTTGAGGCCCAAGTGGGTATGGATAGTTTTCACCTTTGGGCGTGCCGTCCTGATCCTTCTCGTCATAACGGACTTCTGCAATACGAGCATCTCGAATGACAAGCTCGATCTCACCATAGTAGCCATGGTCATCCGTTTCTGTCCTGGCCGTATACGTCCCATCTCTCCATTGTGCCTCGCCGGCTGACTCTCCATTATCCTCTTCCGTTGGCATTGGTGGGCGAGGGGCCTCAATAGCTGGCGGTCGCGACTGATCTCCCTGTTCAGCTTTGCGCAAAGCGTCCCGCGCCGCTTCTACAAATCGGTCATGGGTTTGGGTAGCCCCGCTGATGCTATCGACCTCGTCGACGTTCTGTGTCTCCACTAAGCGGTCCTCATACTCGTCGTGAGACTGGGGACCCAATGGATAGGGGTAGTTTTCATCCTTGCGGTTTCCCTGTTGATCCATCTCTTCGTACTCGGCCTCGGTTATCTTGCCATCGGCGACTTTGAGTTCGATTTCACCAAAATAACCCCGTTCATCGGGGCTCGATCGTCCAACATAGGTGCCATCTTGCCACTGGGAACCCTCTTGACGCTGAGCATTAATATAGATGGCCACGCCTAACACAACCAAAAGCAAAATCACTATTCCTATTGTCCTATTCAAGGCATCGTCCCTCCTTGTCAATAATATGAGTGAAAAGAAGGGTTCTTATACAAAAGAGTTCAGCTGAGCTGAACTCTTTTTTTTGAATTGGTACCCCCAAGGGGATTCGAACCCCTGTCTTCGCCGTGAGAGGGCGATGTCCTAGGCCCCTAGACGATGGGGGCAAATCTGGTGAGCCATCCGCGACTCGAACGCGGGACACCCGGATTAAAAGTCCGGTGCTCTACCGACTGAGCTAATGGCTCGCGTCACAAGTGTTATCATAGCCCAGAACGGTGTCGTTGTCAAGCATTGGAATGGGAAAAACACAGCCTCATATTATCGAAATATTGGATGTAGAAGCATGGTTTGATCTCGCCTTGGTCCAACTGAAACAATCTGAATAGGACAGCCCACTTGCTCCTCTAGAAAGACCAAGTAAGCCTGGGCTTCGGCGGGCAGATCGGTCACATCCTTAACTTCGGTAGTATCCTCCTTCCAACCAGACAGCTCAGCATAAACGGGTTTACACTCCCTAAGGACGTTCAAATCGGCGGGAAAATGCTCCAGCCTCTCTCCGCGGTACTCATAGGCCACACATACTCGAATATCCTCCAGGGCATCCAGAACATCAAGCAAGGTCATGGCCAAACCGGTCAAGCCATTCACTCGTACCGCATAGCGGATCATGACTGCATCAAACCAACCGCAGCGCCTGGCGCGTCCTGTTGTGGTCCCGTATTCCCTCCCCCGCTCCCGGATCAAGTCGCCGATGGCGTCATTGAGTTCTGACACAAAGGGACCTTCCCCCACCCTGGTGGTGTAGGCCTTAACCACGCCGATCACTTGATCAATATGGTTGGGGCCAATGCCGACCCCTGGTGCTGCGCCGCCAGAGGTTGGATTAGAGGAAGTCACAAAGGGATATGTACCGTGATCGATATCCAAAAATGTGCCTTGAGCCCCTTCCAAGAGAACACCCTGCCCGGCTTGTCGCGCCTGGTAAACCAGGAGAGACGTGTCAGTCAAAAGAGGCAGAATCGTTTTCCGGTAACCCAAGTATTCATCAACAATTTCCTCCTTGCGGAACCCGGGATGGCCATAGACATTCTGGAGGATCTCGTTTTTCAAGGGCAATGTTTGATCAAGAGCTTGTTCCAAGGACTCTCGGCTCTTTAGATCGAGCATGCGCACACCCATCCGCATGTATTTATCAACATAGGCGGGCCCAATGCCCCGCCCTGTGGTTCCGATTTTCCGAACACGTCTTTCCTCTTCCAAACGATCTAACACCTTGTGGTAAGGCATGATTACGTGGGCCCTCTCACTAATATACAGATTCGCAGTGGAGATCCCGCCTCGGTGAAGATAGTCAATTTCCCCACACAAAACCTGGGGATCCACCACCACTCCATTTCCGATCAGGCAAGTGGTGCCTTCATAGAGTATTCCAGAGGGAATAAGGTGCAGTTTGTAGGTGGTATCTCCCACGACTACAGTGTGACCCGCATTGTTTCCTCCTTGGTAGCGTACTACAACATCGGCCTTGGAAGCCAAGACATCGGTGATTTTCCCCTTACCCTCGTCACCCCATTGGGTACCGACTAAAGCAACAACAGTCATTACAGATCCTCCTTGTTCCCTAGGCGGAAAAACTGCCTGGTGTTCGCAACGGTTTGCATTATTACGTCCTCAAGGGTACAGCCATGGATTTCGGCCAGCTTCTTTGCTATTAAAGACAGATACGCCGGTTCATTACGTTTGCCGCGATGGGGATGGGGGGTCAAATAGGGACAGTCCGTTTCAAGCAGGATCCGCTCCAAAGGAATACCAATCACGACATCTCGCAGTTTATGGGCATTTTGAAAGGTGATAGGCCCTCCAAAGGAAAAGAAATGTCCCATCTCCTCGTAGATCGTCGCCGTTTCCAGACTACCGGAATAGCAGTGCAAAAGACAAGAAACCTCGGGGTACTCTCCTACGATCTCCAGTGTATCCCTTGTTGCTTCACGGGAATGAATTACAGCGGGAAGATTCAGCTGTCGCGCCAGATTCAACTGCGCCCTGAATGCACTTCGCTGCTTATCTCTGGGCGAGTTGTCGTAATGATAATCCAACCCCACTTCGCCAAGGGCCAAGACTTTTGGATGCTTCACCAGTTCCTGCAGGGCATCCCCGAGCTCCTCCGTCCATAGCTTAGCATCGTGGGGATGCAGACCAACCACCGCCCACAGATGGGAGTACTGATCTGCCAACTCTACAGCATGACGTGACGATTCTAGGTCGTAACCCACGTTGATCATCGCTTGTACCCCAGAATCTGAAGCTCTGGCAAGAACCTCTGCAAGGTCTCCTCGAAAGGCCGGATCATTTAAATGAGCATGGCTGTCAATCATATTACTTTACCCTGCTTCCTGCAGGTATGTCAGGAGAAACAGTGACTAACTCCAGTTTGCCTTGGGGTGAAGTGGCGGCCAGCAGCATGCCTTCGGACAGTTCACCGCGGAGTTTTGCCGGTTTCAGGTTCTGCACAACCACAATATGCATACCTACGAGATCCTCGGGAGCGTAGTGCTTGGCGATCCCGGCAACAATCTGACGTCTTTCAGCACCAATATCCACTTGGAGCTTCAAGAGACGATCTGCACCCTTGAGCGGTTCTGCCTCCATGATCTTGGCCACAACCAATTCACACTTCATAAAGTCGTCAATTGAGATCAAGACGCCCTCGGCCTCTTTAAGAGTAGGCTTCGGAGAAGGCTTTGGCTTTGGCTCTTGCGCCCTTTCCCCCTTGGCCTTGTCCTTGTCAATCTCAATTCGAGGGAAGATAGGATCTCCCTTGACCGTCTGTGTACCACTGGCCAAACCGCCCCAAACGGCGTCCTCTAAGCCTTTGGTCTCTAGACCCTCTAATCCAAGCTGCGCCCACATCTTTGCCCCCGTCTCAGGCAGGAAGGGCTGAACCAAGAGGGCTATGATGCGCAAAGTCTCCACCAAGTTATACATGACAGAACTAAGTTCGCTCTGATCCTCGAGCTTCACTAAATTCCACGGTGCCCTCTCATCGACATATTTGTTGGCCTTACCTACCAATTGCCAAATCCTACTCAAGGCCTCGTTGAGTTTCAGTTCTTTCAGCAGGCCGTCAACACTTGCGCCCAGGTTGTCGGCGTAGTCGATCAACGCTTGGTCCACTGCGTTTGGAGCGGCTAGCGGCTCGGGAACCACGCCATTGAAATATCGATTCAACATGGACAAGGAACGATTGAGCAGGTTGCCTAGATCGTTGGCCAAGTCAGCATTTGTGCGTTCAATCAGGGCCTTGCGAGAGAAATTTCCGTCTTGACCAAAGGATACTTCCCGCATCAAGAAATACCGGATAGGATCCACCCCGAATTCTCCGATCAAAACCACAGGATCGATCACATTTCCCTTGGACTTGGACATCTTGTCACTATCGAAGAGCAGCCAGCCATGGCCGAACACTGTCTCGGGGATGGGTAAATCTAAAGCCATGAGCATGATCGGCCAGATAATGGTATGGAAGCGCATGATCTCTTTACCCACTAAGTGCAGGTTCGCAGGCCACCAACGGTCCATCATCTCTCCATCATGGGGATAGCCGAGTGCGGTTAGATAATTGGTCAAGGCATCAAACCAAACATAGACCACATGCTTGTCGTCAAAGGGTACTGGAATACCCCAGTCGAAGGTGGTGCGGGAAACACAGAGATCCTCTAGTCCGCTCTTGATGAAATTCACCATCTCATTGCGCCTCGTCTCGGGCTGGATAAACTCGGGATGCTCCTCGATGTACTCCAGAAGGCGGGGCGCATACTTGCTGAGACGGAAGAAATAGCTTTCTTCCTCTACTAACTCGACGGGGCGTTTGCAGTCGGGGCAATTGCCATCGACCAAGCGATTTTCCACCCAAAACGTCTCACAGGGGGTGCAATACCATCCCTCATAGGAACTCTTGTAGATATCACCCTGATCGTAGATCCTCTGAAAAACAGCTTGAACAGCCTCGTGGTGTCTGTGATCAGTGGTACGCACGAAATCGTCATATTCGATATTCATTTCGTTCCACAAATGCTTAAAGCTGGCTACGATTTCGTCCACATAGGCCTGCGGGGTGATCCCTTTCGCTGCTGCAGCCCTCTGGATCTTCTGACCATGTTCGTCTGATCCCGTGACAAAGTATACATCCCGTCCAGCAAACCGGTGCCAACGAGCTAAGGAGTCAGCCACCGTTGTTGTGTAGGCGTGACCAATATGCAGGTGATCACTTGGGTAATAAATGGGTGTAGTTAGATAGAAACGTTCACTCACAAGTATCCTCCTTTTCCAATAAAAAAGCCCTTCATCCACTCGGGACGAGAGCTGCACTCACGTGGTACCACCCAATTTCGCTGTCTCTTGGGCACAAAACTGCCTGCCCCAAAAGCCAACCTCATCATGGTGCGATAACGGGACCCACCGGTGAGCTTACTGCTACTTCAACTCACAGCTCCTGGACCATCTTCGACTAGGAATTCCCATCAGTTCACAGCTGCCCTGACTCTCTTGGGGGAATTCTCCAGTGTACTCATCCAATCATCGCCTGTATTCCGCTACTGAAATCTTAGCCTTTATCCCAAGCTTTGTCAAGACTAGGTCGTCTTACCGAGAACCATACTAACATTGTGTTACACAACAATGCAACCCATGATGGCATACGCCCATGGGAGAAAGGGGGACTGCCTTGAAAAAGAAAACCGCCCTCCAGTTCTCGGTACTCTGTGGAGTGCCTTTCGTTATGGTATTAGGTAACTCCATGCTCATTCCCGTTTTCCCTCAGATGAAACAGGCCATGGATCTCACCCAGTTTCAAGTGGGTCTCATCGTCACCTTTTTTTCTGTGCCAGCAGGCATTTTAATCCCCTTGGCCGGCTTTCTCTCCGATCGTTATGGCAGAAAAACGATCATGGTTCCGGCGCTTTTCGTCTATGGTTTAGGTGGACTGATCTGCGGTTTTGCGGCTCTATTCCTCAAGAATCCCTATGGCTTACTCCTGACAGGACGAGTGGTGCAAGGGGCAGGAGCCGGAGGGACCTATCAATTAGCCATGGCCTTAACAGGGGATACATTCCAGAGCAACGAGCGAACCAAGGTTCTCGGGCTGCTAGAAGCAGCTAACGGGTTAGGCAAGGTACTCAGCCCTATTTTAGGTTCTCTCATCGCCCTGCTTTCCTGGCATGCTCCCTTTTTTGCTTACGGGATTCTCGCTTTTCCCATTGGTCTAGGGGTGTGGCTGTTGGTGCCGGAAAAAAAGGTCCGCAAGACCCCCGATAAGCTGAAGCAATACTGGAAGAAACTCAAGGACGTGTTCCACGAAAAGGGCAGACTCCTCTTGTCCTGTTACTTGGTTGGTATGGTAGCTTTGTTTCTTCTTTTCGGGGTCCTCAGCTACGTATCGGATATCTTGGAATCCACGTACAATATTTTCGGTTTAACAAAGGGTTTCGTTTTAGCTATCCCCGTTTTCTCCATGGCATTAACGTCCTATCTGAGCGGTCTCTTCCTCAGTGACAGACAACCATTCTGGAAACCTGTGATTGTGGGGGGAATGACTGTCAACGCCATCACCATGGCGCTCCTTCCTCTGTTTGCCAACCTGATCCCCTTTATGGCAGTGCTTTTTTTCGCAGGAATTAGCATTGGTATCCTCCTACCTCCCATCAATTCGCTCATCACCGGCGCTACCACAAGTGACAGGCGGGGCACAATCACATGCCTCTATGGAACGGTGCGGTTCTTTGGTGTAGCCATCGGGCCTCCCACCTTTGGCCTGGCGATAGAACTCGGCCAGTGGCTCATGTTCCTGGGCTGTGCAGCCATCGCTGCCATCACAGCGATTATTGCGCTTCTGTCCATCACCCCTCCTAGACATAGTGAATAGACTGGCAATAAAATAGACCAGAATTCCTAGGAGGGAAACAGCATGAACATTGCCACGAGCAATGGTGCCTGGCAGTCCGTTGTGGCATTGCCCGAGACGAGGCGTCTAGCCAAACCTCGGTCCAATGGGATTACGATGGTAATCGATAAAGGGTTGGGTTTGCGGGAAACTCGCGATCTATTGGAAATGGCAGCTGACCACATCGATTTCCTTAAAATCGCTTTTGGAAGTTCGGCCCTTTATCCTTCACAGCTGATGAAAGAAAAAATCGCCTTGGCCAAGGCATACAACATTCAGGTGTATCCTGGGGGTACTCTCTTTGAGATCGCCGTCTTTCAGCGATGCACCAAAGAATTCTTTCGCAGAGCGCGTGATTTGGGATTTACCTATGTCGAAGTCTCAGAGGGTACGATTGACCTGCCCCGCAAAGACCGTGCCCAGTATATACGAATCGCCCAAGCGGAAGGCTTTGGGGTGCTGTCAGAAATTGGCAAAAAGGACCCTGCTATAAAGATCGAGCCGGAACAGGCCATCGAACAGATCTTTGAAGATCTGGCCAATGGTGCAGAAAAGGTGATCATTGAAGGGAGAGATTCGGGGAGAGGCGTAGGCATCTATAATGCAGAGGGAAAAATAAACGATGAACTCCTCAATACGCTCGTTACAGGAGTCAAGGACCATAGTCTGTTGATCATTGAGGCACCACAAACCAGTCAACACAACCATCTTCTAGTCCAACTGGGACCCAACGTCAATCTGGGAAATGTTCAGCCCCATGATGTGCTAACCCTTGAATCAACACGAGTAGGCTTGCGCGGCGACACCCTCAAGGAGTGCTTAAAGAACGCTCCACGTTCGTTCTGACGAATTTTCAAAATTCCGTTGCCAAAAATTGACGTCTCCTCCGAAAACAAGTATAATAAAGATTGTTGAACAGTATTTTTTCTGTGAGGAGGGTGATCATGAAATCCACTGGCATAATTCGCAAAGTAGATGATCTAGGTCGCATTGTTTTGCCCATCGAACTTCGTCGCACCTTGGGCATAGGAGAGCGAGATCCCCTAGAGATTTACGTACAAGAAGACCTCATTGTTCTGCGCAAATCATCCTTGGTCTGCATTTTCTGCGGTTCCGACGAAAATGTCAAGGACTACATGAACAAAGGCGTCTGCGAGAGTTGTCGAGTCAGCCTTCAAGGCTAACTCTTAAGGCTATCTCATACACGTGATTTTTCGGAAGACGGTATTCTTTACTGACCTGTTCCACAGCGGAACGTCGACTTAGGCCGCTGGTCATCAGGTGTTTTAACAGGTGAAGAATATCGTCTTCGTCGCGCTCCGCCCAGTTGGCCTGTTCCTGGCCCGCTTTCAATCCCCCGACTGTGATTACAAACTCGCCACGAGGTTTATGTTCGGCAAAGTAGGCGGCGAGTTCACCTATGGAACCCCGCCGCGTTTCCTCAAAACGCTTGGTGAGCTCCCTAGAGATGCTGATGGGACGATCTCCCAATACATGTAAGAGATCCTCCAGCATGTCCTTGAGGCGATGGGGCGCTTCATAGAAAATGATTGGGTAGGATAGCCTCTCCAATGTCTCTAAGGTACGCAATCGATCCTTTCTGCGCCTGGGAAGAAACCCGTAGAAGAGAAAATGAGGGCAATCGAAACCGCTCTGCAAAAAACCCACCAGAGCCGCATTCGCCCCTGGCAATACCTCTAAGGCGTGCCCTGCCCCTATCACTTCCCGTATCAGAAAGGCCCCTGGATCCGAAATCCCCGGCATTCCAGCATCAGAAACCAAAGCCACCTTCTTGCCCTGCGCTAATAGATCGAGTATCCGAGCAGCTTTTTCTCGTTCATTGTGTTCATGGAGGCTTTCCAGGGGCTGCTGAATTTGGAAATGATGAAGAAGTTGACCCGTGTGGCGGGTATCCTCCGCCAGGACAAGGTCAACTTCCCTCAAAACCCTCAAAGCCCTAAGGGTAATATCCTCCAGGTTGCCAATGGGAGTAGGACAGACATAGAGCATGAATCATTCACCCTTGTTTTCCGTCCTTGTTTTAGGCTTCCTTCGCCTCGGACGTCTCCTCTTTTTGGGGGCCTTTTCATCGGCGGCCTTGGCACCTCGATCCTGTTCCCCTTTGGTCGACGGCGTTTGCTGTTCACCCGCGGGCTTGCGCTTCTTCTTCTTTGGGCGCTGCCTGGGGGGCTTTCGTGTCTCTTGTTTAGTATTCTTTTCGATCTCTGCCGTTTCAAGCATCATCTGATAGTCGACTTCCTTGATACTATCTTCCTTCAGCAGATCTTCGTAATAGTCGCTCTCGTTCTCCTGTTCATCGTAGAATTCATCCACGACGGCCGGCACACAGCCCTTACAATTCTTCCCAAAGATCCGCTCATTGTCTTGGTAGGTCTGCGACTCGAATTTCAAACAGCACATCAGGCGTCCGCAAACGCCCGAAATTTTGGACGGATTCAAGGACAGGTTCTGCTCTTTTGCCATTTTGATGGAAACGGGGGCAAATTCGCCCAAGAAAGTCGCACAACACAGACCGCGACCGCATGAGCCTAAACCGCCAAGCATCTTAGCTTCATCTCGAACCCCCACTTGCCGCAGCTCAATTCTCGTGCGGAAGATGGATGCCAGGTCTTTCACCAGCTCGCGAAAGTCCACCCGTCCCTCTGCGGTAAAGGAAAAAATCAGTTTACTATCGTCGAGGGTATACTCCGCCTCCAGCAGCTTCATGGGGAGTCCATGCTCCTGAATCTTCTCCACGGCGATTTGAAATGCTTCCTGCGCCCGTGCTCTGTTTGCCTCGAGACGTTCAAAATCCTTGCGTTCCGCACCGCGTAACACCTGCTTAAGTGGCTGAACGACCTCGTTTTCCGGCACCTGCCTGGGGGGGATCACGACTTTTCCAAACTCCACACCCCGGGACGTCTCCACGATGCATCCGTCTCCAGCTGCCATTTTGAGGTCTCCTGGATTGAAATAATATATCTTACCGGCATCTCTAAACCGGACTCCAACAATCGTTACCATTAGGTCAACGCTCCCTTTTTCATCAATAACAGGAGATAACCTAGGCCAAAGCGAATTCGACCATTTCCAGCCAGGGCCTTCCCCATCTCGATGATTTGTTCCATGATCACATATACGTCATCATTTGTGTAATAAGCACTAATCTCTTTGAGCTCCCCTTCGTAGTCAGGATTACATAACGGAAGATCGAGATCGTTTTTTATGACCAGGAGATCACGGTACCACTCCAAGAACAGCTGCAACTCTTGCTTTATCTTCTTCCGATCCTCAGGCCAACTGTAACTCAAGCCCAATACCTCAGGATAGCTGGCCTTCGGCACCTGAATAAGCTTACTTAAGACGGCTTGTCTCTCTTCCAGCAAGTCACCCTCCCAGTACGCCCAGGCCGCACCCAAAGACCCTTTGGCCAGTCTGGCGATGGTACGGATCTTGGCGTCTTGCGGACTGGTCTGCGTCCGGTTCGCCAACCATTGGGCAATCTCTTCGTCGCTGATGCGACGGAACGGTAGATGCTGGCAGCGAGAAACGATGGTGGTCGGCAAGTCCTCCGTCCTCGTTGTTGTCAGGAAAAAATAGGTTCTGGCAGGAGGTTCCTCCAATGTCTTCAGCAAGGCGTTGGCCCCTTCTGTTCTCAAGCGATCCGCATCCAGAATAATCCAGATAGAATTGCCCGACGCGGCCAATGCTGCCTTACTGCGCAGAACCCTAACATCGTCAATTCGAATGGTCGCATCTCCGGCTAGGACATGGATCTCCGAGAGTGGACCTCCCTGTATCCTTAACTCCTCCGCCACTGCCCTAGCTACCTTCTCTTTTCCTAAACCCCTCGGGCCAGAAAAGAGGTAAGCATGTCCTAGTGTCCTTGTACCCAAGGCTTGCCGCAAAATGGACACTGGAACAGCCTGACCCACAATGTGATCTAGAGTCACAACTGTCTCACCCCAAATTTGGTCAAATCTTCTCAAATCTCTCTACGTCAACACTGAAAACAGTGGCACCCCCCACGGAGATCCTGTCCAAACGCGTGCCCAGGCCGGCTCGACCAAAGGGCAGGGTGGGCAAGGGATCGCCCTGTTCCCGCTGTTTGCACACTTGTTTGATCAGAGCAAATAGACTGTCAAGCCGTTCGTCCTCGACACCGATCAGAAGCGTGGTATTTCCTTGCCGTAAGAACCCGCCCGTGCTGGCCAGCTTGGTAGCCCGATAATCATGTTCGACCAAAGCTTCGAGCAAGGGCGATACGTCTTGGTCCTGAACGATGGTTATTAGTAGTTTCATTGGCCTCTCCCCTCCAGAGCCTCCAACACCCGAGAGGCTACTTCTTCCCGAGTTCCCTGCGCAGAGATTACCTTGAACCGCTGTGGTTCGGCGTGAGCAATAGCCAAGAAGCCTTCCTTCACTTTGGCATAATAGTCCAAAGTGCGTTGTTCAATGCGATCCCCCTTGGTCTTGACCAAAGACTCTGCTGGATCAGCATCGAAATAAATCGTTAGATCGGGAATCAAACCTCCTGTGGCCCAATGATTGACCTGTTTGATCCCTTCAATATCTAAGCCCAGGCCATAGCCCTGGTAGGCCACGGAGGAATCCACAAAGCGCTCACAAATCACCGTTTTCCCTGCAGCAAGTGCAGGACGAACTACCTCGTAGACATGCTGGGCCCGATCTGCTGCGTACAGAAGAATCTCCGCCACGGAGTGTAGATCCTTGTGTTCAGGGTTGAGGAGCAAGGCACGCATTTGACTGCCCAAACGTGTACCCCCTGGCTCAAAGGTGTGCAGGACCTGATGGCCTTGTTTCTCAAGATGCTCCTTGAGCAGAAGGGCCTGGGTTGTCTTTCCAACACCATCCACACCCTCCAGAGTAATAAACAATCCTTTATGCATGTATGAGATTCTCCTTATGTGGTTTTTCTTCAAAGACGAGAATTATCCTCTAATACAGAGACGTTCTGCCCTGGCATTAAACCCCTCACCGGCCAAGAAATGCCGCTACACCAGGAAAGGTATTCAATGATGCCCGAAGTAAACTGCTCTCCTGGGGCGATTATGGGCACCCCGGGCGGATACGGCGTCAAAAAGTCTCCACTCACTCTGCCCTCCGCGTGCTTCAGCGGTATGATCTCCTTTTTCCGAAAGAACGCCTCTCGCAAACCAAAAACCACTGGGGGCAAGTCGGGCATATCCATCGCATGCCTTGGCAACGGCCTTGCCCCAAGGTGTGATCTGCGTTTGGTCAAGTCACGGACAGCGTCCACCAAGGCTTGAATACTCTTTATAGTATCTCCCACCGAGACTAAGGCTATAACGCTGTAGTAATCGCTCAGCTCTACCTGTATATTATAATCCACCCGGAGCGCCCGCTCAACCTCTATCCCTGTCAAGCCCAATTGTCGTAGGGACATCACGATCTTGGTGGGATCACTCTGTAAGTACGCGGGCAGCAGTTCCACACCGTCAATTTGGCTTAGCTGCTGAACGCAGGTTTGGGCAAGCCCGAGGGCTCTTTCAACCAAACTGGAACCTTGTGTGGCCAAGACTCGGCGTACTTCGTCGAGTACTGCGAAGAACAGATGCGATGGACTTGTCGTCTGCAGAACCCTTTGGGCTTGTACAGTCTTGGCGTACCACGATGCGTTTTTTGCGTGCAGCATGGACGTTTGCGTAAGAGAACCGAGGGTCTTGTGAGTACTCTGTACAACCGCATCAGCCCCACACTGTAGCGCTGTGGCTGGAAGTTCACTAGAAAAAAGGAAGTGTCCCCCATGTGCTTCATCCGCGAAAACCAAGACACCATGTTTCTTGCATAGTCTGGTCAGTGCTTCCAAGTCGCTCACGGTCCCATAGTACGTAGGGTGCGTCACCAAAATGGCCTCAGGCCGAGTGGCTGCCAAACCCTGCTCAATTTGGTCTACTGTCGGAGGCAAGGGAATCAACCAGTCTGGATCATAGGACACCGGCACATACACACAGTCGCCTTGAGATAGGATCATGGCGGAATAAACGGCCTGGTGCGAAAAGCGCGGAATGAGAACGGATCCGGTTGTGGGCATCAGAAGACAGTGCAGTCCGCCTGTTGTGCCATTCACCAAAAACAAACTATTCATCGCCCCAAAGAGATCAGCGGCCAACTGTTCAGCTTCTCTGAGGACCGCTTCAAAATCGTGGCCGAGTTCCGAGTTCTGGATTTGGTCCGAGGGATCCAGAGCAAACACGTTACTTCCCAAAATCTTCTCAATTTCTGCAAATGGCCCAGTGCTTAGTTTATGCCCAGGCGTGTGGAAAGGAATCACACCGCCTTGATCATAGGCTACCAGCGCCTCCCAAAAGGGAGCTCTATCTTGAGTCACACAGGATCACCATCCATTAGGTGACGGTCAAGAGCGGCCAAGAACTTTCTTTGCCATAGGAGACGAAACGCTCGAACTCGAATATCATAGCCCGGAGCATCTACGGCCTGTTCCATCAGCTCCACCTCGCAATCTCCACAGATCGCTTCGCCACAGAACGATAGACACTCTTCCTCCGCCCAGCGTTGGCAGATTAGGCACTCCATACCATCACCTCCATTCATCGTATTCACTTAGTTTTTCCACGTGACGGTCCACAATCCTGCCACGCAGAATTAGCACCGGGCTGCACCTTGACTGGGACGTATCCATCCTAAGGCTGACTCAGGATGGGCTTTTAGACTGTTACGCACCATCTCGCTCTGCGGTAAACTGTGATTGAGATCAGGAAGGCGAGGGATACGCAGTGACCACTTTTAGCCTCCTCCAAGCGTTTGCTGAAAGAAAAAGGACAGAATTAGTAACTAGGCCAATACGGGAGAAGAAGACGTTGAAGTCCTGGAAGACGAGATTCTTTGGCTGGCTGTTTTGATCAATGCGAAAGAGACGGGTCTCCCAACAAGAGCCTGGCCTCCCGCAGCTCATGCTGTGACTTCGCCTCCGCTATGAAGGAAAAACAAGGACCCATATCGACGGAGCCGTGGAGCGGACGAGCGGCGCCATGTTCCCACTCGGGGTGTACTTTACTCTGTAGACGAAGAACAGAAGAACAAGTGTGGAATCGAGTGAAGGTTTGATCAGCAGCGCAGTCGTTCCCTGCGATCTCCTCTCCCGCTCCATTACCTCCATGTAGCACAAAAACCCCGCACAGTGTACGAGGTTTTTAAAAAGATTCTTGGCAACGAGTTACTCTCCCACCACGAGATGTGGCAGTACCATCACCGCTGAAGGGCTTAACTGCTGTGTTCGGGATGGGAACAGGTGGAACCCCTTCGCTCTTGTCACCAAG
>DUPN01000055.1 GCA_012838305.1 Bacillota bacterium
ACAATCCACAGATACCGGCCTTCTCTGGAGAAGGTGGTGGAGGGAATCAAACTCATGGCCGTCATCAGCATGAAGACCAGGGCAATGCCCCCAACGACCAGCAGAGGATGGACTTCCTCGAGATTCAGCAGATCAAAGGGGTTTCCTTCGGTCTTATTACCCAGTAAGGGGAGGAGAGCCATGACCGGTAAGAGGACATATCCAATCAACCCATTCAGGGCAAAATTGGGATCCCTGACGAAAAGTTTCACTTCCATACCGGCCAGCGTTCGGAGGGCGGTTCGCGCTTCCAAGGGAGCACCGGCTGTTCTTCGCTTGCCTGACCCCCGGGTTCCTTCCAAACCGGCCAGAAGTCCTTGCATAAACACCTTCTCGCCCAGCCCATATAGAAGACCCAAGCCTAAAAGGCCTGTTACCACCAGGTAAAAAAGATTCAGCCAGCCCTGGCTCCTATGTGCATAGGCCATGGCTTGTGCTGCCCACAGACTTGGCGGAAAGGCTCGGCCCACAGCCATAATGAGGCCATCAGCCTGACGCAGCAGCTGTTCCATGAGGACATTGGGATCATCGGAACCCAAGCTGTTCTGCAGCCAGTATTGAAAACCGAAAATGACAAGCAGCAAGGCTATGCCGCCAAACAGGGTGAGCTTATCTTTATGGCGACTCAAATTCACAACGCGCATCAGCACCACAGCCAACAAGCTAGCTAGCACCAGGGGAATCACAGGCAAGACCGCAAAAACAACGATGGCCGCTAGCACATACGCTGCGCCCACTCCTGCCAAGGATCCATAACGAATCCACATCGGCAGCAGAAAGACAGCATTCAGCACGTATTGACCGGTGAGGATCACCGCCACTTTGGCCACCAGAATTTCCCAAGAACGCAGGGGCAGGGGAATCAGGATCGGCAAATCGTTGCTAAAATAAAAGGCAGACAGAACATAAAAGAACCCAAAGAAAAGGCCGAGCACAGAAACCATGAGGGTCCCGTTAACCAGTGGCAGATGCGGCTGGCCAAAGGTTAGACCGGCGAGAAACAGCTTTTCCGTGAGCGTCCAGACAAACCACACCCCCAAGAACAAGAGAGGTGCAATGGAAACCACAATCACAATTGGCTCCCAGATGCGCTGCCTTTTCTTGATGTAATAGAATTTGCCCGCAGACCAGCCATAGTTGACATTGAGCAGAGCCAGATAAAGGCTCCATAACCTATTCTTGGTCTTCATAAGAACCACCCTCATCGGTCAGCTCTAAGAACAGTTTCTCCAGGCTTGACCCTGCATGGCCAGGACTCGTACGCAATTCATCCATGGTTCCGCTGGCAATCAATCGGCCCTGATTGATGATGCCCACCCGATGGCAGAGCTGTTCAGCCACTTCCAAGACATGGGTGGAAAAGAACACTGTATTCCCCTGCCTTGTATGTTGGCGCATGATTTCTTTGAACTGATGGGATGACTTAGGATCCAAGCCCACCATGGGTTCGTCAAGGATAAAGAGGGATGGCTCGTGGAGCAAGGCACTTGTCAAGGCCAGTTTTTGCTGCATGCCCCTGGAGAAGCTTTGAATCAAATCCCCAGCCGCCTCGGTGAGCTGAAACATCTCCAAATAGTGCTGCAACCTCTTTGTGCGGGTTGGCCCATCTACCCCATAGACATCGCCAATGAGATTTAGGTACTCCAGGCCTGTTAGCCGAGGATACAAGTCGGGCTTATCGGGTACAAATCCCATGGAACGTTTGGCCGCAATTGGATCGCTGGCTATGTCATGACCATTCACTAACACCCTACCCTTGTCTGCCGCCAGAAGGCCAACAATCATTTTAATGGTGGTTGTCTTACCTGCCCCGTTAGGTCCCAAGAACCCAAAGATCTCTCCTGGCCTAACGTGGAGATCTAGGTTCTCAACCGCGAAATTGGCGGCACCCTTGTACCGCTTTGACACGCCCTGAATCCGGATCATTCGCCTACCCTCTTTCGCTCGAAATTCCTACATGGCTATTGTATTCTCTTTATGAGCGCTTCTTCCCTTCCGAAAATCCAGTTGTCCCCAAGAAGGTTAAAGCCGATCACAGTGATGGCAATAAACAGACCCGGGACTAACACAAGCCAAGGGGCTAAGGCTGCATGGGGCTGGGCCTCCCTCAGGATCCTTCCCCAGCTAGGATAGGGAGGCTGCAGTCCAATCCCGAGATAGCTCAAAGAGGCTTCCACCAAAATGGCACCGGCCAAGCTCACCGTAAACTGGACCATTAGGGCATCGAGCAGATTGGGCACGATATGTCGAACCATAATCCGCAGATCAGAGAGGCCAAGAGCCCGGGCTGCCTCCACATAGGGCCTTTTCCTGATGCTCAATACCTGGCTGCGGGTTACACGCAGGAAGTTGGGGATGTTCCCAATGGTAATGGAGCAGATCAAGACCGGTATTCCAGGTTCCCAGACGCTCGCCAAGAGCAAAGCCCAAAGAATACTGGGGAAAGCCTGCAGAGCGGTACTAATCCGCATAAAAAGCTCATCCCCAAGACCGCCTCGAAATCCAGCCAGCAAGCCCAAAGTCACACCGCAAGCTGCACCCAGCGTTACCGCGGCAAGTCCAATCACCAGCGACACCCCGCCGCCCACTAGAATCCTGCTGAGCACATCACGTCCAAAATGATCAGTTCCAAAGGGATACCTCAGACTCGGAGGCGCAAAGCGCTGAGCAATTCGCACTTCATTGGGGTCGTAGGGAGTGTAGAAATAGCCCAGTACCGTCAGGGCCAAGATGATACCAATCATCACCGCTCCCCATCTACGTTTGTCCATAATTCACCCCTCATTCATACCGAATTCTAGGATCCAAAAGACCAAGGCAAAGGTCAAAGGCGAGATCAAACAGGAGAATCAGAAGCACTACCACCATGGTAGCGGCCTGAACTAAGGGGAGATCTCTTTGGAACACCCCTGCGAGCAACAGTTGACCAACACCCGGCAGACCAAAGACCTGCTCAACCACGATCGTTCCTGCCAAGAGCTGAGAGAACTGCAGACCGGCCACGGTCAAAACGGCTAAGGAGCCATTACGCAAGGCATGCTTGAAAAAGACTGTAGACTGAGGCAGTCCCTTGGCACGCGCCGTTCGTACATAATCGGTCTGCAGTGCGCTCGCCATCCCCACCCGCATAAACCGACTCAAAATCGCAGCTCTAGGCAAAGCTAGCGTCAAGGTGGGGAGAACCAGACTGGCCGCGCCATTATTTCCTCCAGGGGGAAGCAGACCGAGACTAACAGCAAAAAGCTGAATCAACAAAAGGCCCACCCAGAACTGGGGAAGGCCCAAACCTATTTGGGTCACAATCGATGTGAACTGCGCCAGGTAACTGCCTGGCCGCACAGCCATAAACATGCCTGCAGGGATGGCCGCTAACAAGGCCACCCCCACAGCCAAGAATGCCAGGGACAAGGATAAGGGAAAGGCGCTGGCCAGCAATTCTCGGACCGGCAGCGAATAGCGCCAAGAGTTTCCCAACCGACCCCGGAAAAAATCTGCAGCCCAGCGTACATAGCGCTCCAGAGCAGGGCGATCTAGATTCATCTCTTCCCTCAATCGGGCATAGGACTCTGGACTCCCTTCCGTTCCCAGCATTAAGCGTGCCGGATCCCCCGGTAACACTTGTACAATGAAAAAGGTCAAGACACTAACCAAAAGCGCAGTTAACACAAAACCGCCCGCTTTTTGCAGCAGGTAACGTTGCATGCTACCACAAACCTCTCTTAGCGATAAAGACTAGCTACATCCACCACGTAGGTCGGGTAACTCTTCCAACCCTGAAGTCCCTTGGACATGGCCGCCAGCTGCGGCGGATCCATGATGAACACACCGGGGAGTTCCTGGGCCAATATCTCCTGGGCTTCCAAGTACAGAGCCCTACGCTCCTCACCAACGCTCTTCAGACCTTGTGCAATCAGCTGATCATAGCGTGCGTTGGAGAAGTTGAAGAAATTGCGGCTGTTGCCCGTTGTGTAACGCACCAAGATAGCATGGGGATCCAATCGTCCCGCTAGACCAATAACGGAAACATCATAATCACGCTGGGTGTACACCCTCTCTAACCAGGTACCCCATTCGACAACTCGTAATTCCACGTCGATTCCTATGGCTTTCCACTGTTCAGCGACGAGTTCCCCGGCCTGCATATGGAGGGGATAGTTTGCAGGCAGGGTCAAGGTCAATCGCAGGTCCTCCTGCCCCGCCTCTTTAAGCAGTTCCCGCGCCCTGGCCGGATCGTAGGGGTTCACATCGTCAAGGCTATCATTGTAAAAGCCAACCATGCTGGGGCTGAGGGCGCTGTTCAACAATGCTCCCTGGCCCCAAGCTGCTCCCACCAGTATTTCAGGGCGGTTCACACTTAAGGCCAGCGCCTTGCGGACGAGCAGATTGTCAAAGGGGGATCGTGCATTGTTGATGGCGAAAACCTGTACCAAGTTCATGGGCGATGACACAACCTCAATGGCCGGATCGTTTTGCACCTGATGGAGTACGGACATCTCCAGGCGCGGGATCAAGTCCACTCGCCCCGCCTTTAAGTTGAGAACCATACTGTTTTCATCGGGGATGATCAGGAATTTGACTTCCTCAAAGAAGGGGCGTTTTCCGGACCAATGCTGCTCAAATCGGCCCAACTCGATCTGTTGGTTGGGCTTCCATTCCTGCAAATAATAAGGACCGGTTCCGATAGGATTTCTACTCAAATCACCTGCGTGGGCAGGAAAAATGACCGCATACACTTCTGCCAAGGTGTAGATAAAGGCTCCATTGGCTTCATGCAGTTCAATTTGAACCCCACCCCCAGTGGGCCTGATGTCCTTAATCATACTCAGTTCACCGAAGCGCACTGCAGATTCAGGATCCCGCGCCCGATTCAGGGCAGAGATCACATCGTCCGCGGTAACGGGAGTACCATCATGAAACAGGGCCTCCCGCAGGTAAAACGTATAGATCGTATTGTCCTCGTTGACCTCCCAATGGGTAGCTAGGGCTCCTTCAACTCCGCCTTCCGGTGTAGCCTTCACCAAACCCTCGTAAATGTTAAAGGCTACTTCGGCGGTCGCAGCGGCAATCGTCTGAACCGGATCAAAACTGTCGGGATCTTGGGGAATGGCTATATGCAAAACCTGACCAAAGGCAAGGCTATTTAGGGCCAAAACCAAAAGGACAGCTATGAACAGCGAAAGGTGTATTCGTTTGTTCATCACATTTCCTCCCTTCTTGTGGTTAAACCTAGACGCAAAACATCCAACACTTTCTTGAGAAATTGGCCGTTGCGACCCTGGTCAAAATGATCAATCAGGTCTTTGCCAACGGCATGGTACACAAAGAACACCGCTTCTGGGTCTAGCCCTCTATTCACTTCACCTTGTGCCATTGCTTCGTTTAGGAATTGAGCAAAATCACGGGCCCGACTTAACAGGCCTTGCTCCCGGTGTTCCTTCAGAACCTCGGCTTTGCTGTCCCAAAACTTATTCGCCACTTGATGCAGGAGGGGATGCTCCTGGGCAAAGCAGTAGGATTGAAGGTAGTACTCCTCCAAGACCGTGAAGATATCTCCCCCTGTGGCAAACGCTTGAGCCACGAAACGTCGCTTTTCTTCGTAAGCGAGATCAACAATATACAGGTACAAATCGAGTTTATCCTCAAAGTATTGATACATGCTCCCCTTAGAAATGCCGCAGTCTTCCACAACCTTACTTAGAGAAGCCTGTTCAAAAGGGAGCCGTGCGAACTCCTCCACAGCTCGATCAATCACCCTTTGGCGTTTTGGGGGTTCTAAATTGAAGAACGTCTGTTTCGGCACAGGTCCACCTCCAATGTGACTACCCAGTCATATGTTAGCTCCAGTATACCACTCTAACCCCAAATCTGCCAGTTCTCCCCCTACATTCGGGCAAATTTAACGGTTTAATTACCTATAAACAATCAAGCCTATGAGGGCAGCACCTACCAAGACCTTAATGGGGTCCCACTTCCGAAAGGCAACGCCATAAAAGGTAAGGCCGCCCAGTACAAGGGTATAGAGACCATGGATTCCCGAACTTAGGGATCGAAACGTGGCGAGTCCAACCAAGACGGCTGCAGCTCCCACCAATCCCACCACCACAGGCCTGATGCCCGCAAACATGTTTTGGACAATGTGCGAGTTCTTATATCTGGCCCAAACTCGACTGACGATCATTACACTGATCAAGGAAGGCAAGACAACAGCACCGGTAGCCACAAGTGCCCCTTGAACACCTGCTGTTCGAAAGCCTACGAAGGTTGCTGCATTGACAGCAATGGGACCTGGAGTGACCTCGGCAATCCCCACTACGTCTACGAACTCCTGGGGAGTCATCCAACCATAGCGCACAATCTCCTGCTGAATCAGGGCCAACATGGCATAACCGCCACCAAGGGTGAATAGGCCTATTTTGAAAAACGCGCTGAAGAGCTGGAAAAGAATCATTGGACTCCCTCCTTCCTTCTGTAGTGCAGGATCCCGCCTAGGCCGCCAAGGACGATCACCCAAATGATTGGAATGATCGCAAAGGCGCTAAGCAGAAAAGCCACACCGACTACAAGCAGCCCAAAACGATCGACTACCCCGTTTTTCCCTGCTCGCCAGGCCGCGGCTGCGATCAGACCTACAACTGCGGCCTTGACACCGGAGAAGGCCCGCAGCAAATGCAGATTGGATTGGAACTGGGAAAACAAGCGCGCAATCACGAGTATGATGGCGATAGACGGAGTAACAACGCCCAAGAGAGCGGCCATAGCCCCCAAGAGGCCACGCAGGCGCAGCCCGATAAAGACAGCGGTGTTGACGCCAATGGCACCAGGAACAGATTGAGCCAGGGCAAAAATGTCCAGAATTTCATCCCGTCGAGCCCAGCCATGAACATCAACGATCTCCTTTTCAATGAGGGGCAGCATGGCAAAGCCGCCGCCAAAGGTAAACAAACCAATCCGGAAAAAGACGGTGAACAGCCGTGAGTAGGTACTACGTTTTTCCATCATTGCTCCTCCATTCTACAGTCAGAAAGGCCGGGTGAGTACCCGGCCTTTCTTGGTTTCTTTTGTCGGCAGGCCAAGCCTAAGCCTCCAAGCCGGCTTGCACCATGTCGTCAAAGGCACTCTTTATGGCAGATAATCGGCTCTGGGCTTCCCCATGGCTTTGACCCCTCACCTCTAAGTAGAGCTTTATTTTGGGTTCTGTGCCAGAAGGGCGCAAGGTGATCTTACTTTGGGAATCTGTAATCCACTGCAAGACACCTTCTTTGGGCAAGGCAATTGGAGTCTCCTGCATGCTGCGCAGATCCAGCCGCAGGCTGGTTGCATAATTGGACACAAGCGCGACCCTCTCTGGACCTATGTGGGTAAAAGGCTGGGTCTCCAGTCTCTTAATGAACTCTCGGGAGCGTTCCGCTTCTAGACTGGTGGCAAAGGAATAAGAAACGAGATCCTGGAGATAGTAGCCGTACTCCGTAAAAAGCTCCTGCAGACGATCGACTAGGGTCAGGCCCCGGGTCTTGTAATACGCTGCCACTTGGGCAACCAAAAGGCTGGCGATCACAGCATCCTTGTCTCGCACATGCGTGCCGGCCAAATAGCCGTAGCTTTCCTCAAAACCAAAGACGAAGAACTTGTTCTCTTGGGGCAAGTGATCCATCAGGGTCCCAATATACTTAAAACCAGTCAAGGTCTCCCTCACCTCAGCCCCGTATTTCGCAGCAATGGGCTGCACCATATCGGTTGTAACAATAGTCTTGATCACCACAGAGCGGTTGCGCTCCTTGGGATCTAGATGGGCCAAAAGAAAGTCTGTGAGTAAGACGCCTACCTGGTTTCCATTTAGGAGCACCCACTCGCCCCTTTGATCCACCGCCACGCCCATCCGATCCGCATCGGGATCGGTGGCAATAATCAGATCGCAAGGCTCCTTTTTCGCTTGGTCAAAGGCCAGCTGAAAGGCTTTGGGATCTTCCGGGTTGGGGAATTTCACTGTGGGGAACCTGCCATCAGGTACCATCTGCCGGGCCACGGTGGAGACATGTGAAAACCCCGCCAAATTCAGGATCTCCGGGACAAAACGCCCTCCTGTACCATGGAGAGGAGTATACAACACCCTAAGCTCTTTGGTTTCGTGAATTTGGGGGGCAATCTCCAGCACGCGCTGATAGTACAGTTGGATCACGTCTTCTCCAAGCCAATTCCACAGCGGACTGTCCTTGGGACTAGGCTCCACCAGGACAGACTCTAGTCCAAGCCCTGCCATTTGCGAGCCGATCGCCATGGCCTCAGCGGTAAGGATCTGATTACCATGCTCGTTATAGACTTTGTATCCGTTATATTCAGGCGGGTTATGGCTGGCAGTAATGACAATCCCTGCCGACGCCTGGCAGTGGCGTACTGCAAAGGATAAGAGCGGTGTCGGAGCCAAATCAGAAAAAACATAGACTGGGATCCTATTGGCCACCAACACACCCGCCGCCGTTTCGGTAAACTCCCTAGACATCCGGCGCGAATCATAGGCGATGGCCACGCCCCCTTCGGCCCGTCCCCGGTCCTTGAGGTAATTGGCCAAAGCTTGGGTCACCAGACGGACGGTATACACGTTCATCCGGTTGGACCCAATACCCACGGTTCCGCGGAGACCTCCTGTACCGAACTCCAGCCATTTAAAGAAACGATCTTCGATCTCTTGCTCATGATGGACTATGTCCCTTAGCTCTGCCTTGGCATCGCCATCGACTAGCGGATCCTCCAACCATGCTAGGTAGCGTTGTCTTGCCTCCATGCCCATCCCCTCCCTGCATTGTATGGTAGATACTTCTAGATGCCCACAAGCTTCCCTGCCTAATCCTCTGAGTGCCGGGAGATTCTTATCTCCGCCACAATCCATAGACATATCGGCAGGACAACTTGGAAGAGCACATCCGAGATGCCAAAAACCTTGGTCGCACTTCGTTCGATTTCCATAGACGACTTGACCAACCATCGAGCTCCAGGGATGACACTCAAGACCAGGGGTGTGGCCAAAAACCGGTAGTCGGAAAAACCGAGGGTGTGGGCGAGCCCCTTGCATGCCGCCAGAAGGCATACGGCCATCTTCAGGAACCCCCCCAGAGCGAAAATAACTCCCACCACAAGCTCTAGGCGGGTCAGGAATTCAGCCACATCAATCCGGGCCGTGGCCATGAAAATAGGATAATAGCTGGTGGTATACTTTTCGGTACCAAGGACGGCCAAGCTGAAGCTGGCAACCAGCATCAGGAAAAATGCGGCCAAGACGAACCCTGTCAAGAACACCGTGTAGGATGCTTTCTGCCTGGATAAGGCACCAATAGAACCCACAACAAGAATGGTCTCCAAAAAGGGAAAATCCATAATCTGTAAGGCACCCAAAAGAACGGGACCAAAGCCATCATACATTACGGGTAAGAACTCGTCCAAATCCACCTGTCCCGTGGCCAAGAGCAAGGTAAAGACTAGTACGAACCCTACAACCACAATCATCACAGAACTCCAACGGGCCAGTGTTTCAGCACCTTCCTTAACAGCCCAAAGAACCAAGAGCACAAAGCCCAAAGCTGTGGCGAACTGAGGTGTATCGCGCAGGGAGACAGCCTGAATGAAATTCGTTACATCGCTAACAACATAGCTGCCAAGCCGCCAGGCATACCCACTGTAGAGAAGGGCGATGATCCGGGAAGGCCACTTCCCAAAAAGGCTCTCCATACCTTCACTAAAGACTTGTCCATGCATCAGACTGTGCAGCCGGGAGTAGAGCAGTATCAAGGGAAAGGACAAGCCTGTGGCCACCAGAAAGGATAGCCACAGATCCCGTCCAGCGCGCCAGGCCAGCCCATAGATAATGGAGTTGCCTAATATGAACAGGGCTACAAAGGCTATCCCCTGTCTGTCAGGCACATGTTCCTTCATCAGAGACCTCCTTGCCAAATCTCTTTCAGCCAATCAAAGAGTAGACCCAAGGGTTGGGGAACGGGAAGATCTGGGTTTAAGGTGACCATAACGGAAAAAGCGGCCGCCACGGCCAGCAGAACGAGATAGGCCGCTACTTCCTTCCAGGGACGTCTCGGCGACAGCACCAGCTCGACAGTTCCGACCAGAGCGAAACCCAAGATAACCAGGATCGCCATATCAGTTCCTCACCGCGAAAGGCTCGGCTCGCAAGCCTGTAAAGATGATTCTGCAGTCTACCTCAATATCCGCAGCCAATTTCCGCAAATGTGTGTCCCAATCATCGGCATGGGAACGCCAGACCTTGGGCTCTTTGCGCATCAGCACCTGTCCAAAACCAATGATGTCACTGTTATACTCCTCCTGAACCAACCAGAGCAGCTCTCTAATTCTCCGGGCGAAGGCCCTATTTAGCTGTTCCTGCACAGTATTTGTGACCGCTCTGTCAAGAAAATTGGCTTTTTCCGCTGCAACAACCCCCAGCTTTAGTTCCAATTTGATCTGCATGCGGACATTCCCGTCGCTGATCCGAGGTTTTATCTCCACCACGTTGTGCACGAACTCGTAGGTAATGGGGAAGGTCTCCCCTTCAACAGTGGTGTCCATGACAAACAAGCCCCTTTGCTCTTCTCCCTTCAATAGGCCAAAAATCTGGGTTTGTTCCGCATCGAGCCACCCCACCAAACGATCTTTTTTGAAGACCCCGGCGCCCCGGACAACAGGTACTAGATTTCCGGTTACATGCACCAGCTGGACAACGGGCAAGGTTGCAGCGATACCCAAAGCGGCCAAGTCGCCGGAGAATTGCCACACTTGCTGCGGAACGAAGGCCGCCCGCATGTCGCCTAGCCGAACGGTGCTGCTCAAGTGCTGGCTAACACCTGCTGCCAGAGGTGGTTTACTCTTGAGGACCTCCTCCGCAGTGCAGCCCTTGGTCACAAATAGATTCATCGTGCTCCGAAGATCCCAGGCCCGCAAGATATGCTCCAAAACAGCCATCATTCCTTCCCGGGCCACCTCTTCCGAAACTAGAAACACTTGGGTATGGGGCCAAAAGGCCTCCATTCCTGCTGGGACCGAGAGAGAATGGGCGGCACCGGACAAAGTCCTCGCTTTGGTGGAAAGCACTACAGGCTCGAACTCCGTCTCTTGTCCAACCCCGGTGGTCTTCGCCATTTCGGTAACCAAGACGATCCCTGCTTCATCCGCATCAACCCCCGCCCCAATCACAAAATCCAGGAGCTCCAGTTCCGTATAGTCCCAACAACCGGTGGTGAACAGAGCTAAAAGGCAGAGCATCAGGATTTGGATCAGACGCCTTCTCATGATCGCCGACTCCTCGATGGGCTCTGCACGCGCTGCCGATTCTTGGCGCCAATATGGCGAGGCCGCATCTGCATCTTCCACCAAGGCGATCGCAGCAGAGTGTCCTGAGAGCCTTGAACAGATAAGGAGGTCAATGATGATAGATAGGGAACACCAAAGGACTTGATACTGGCCAAGTGAAGCATCAGGCCCATGCCGCCCAAGAGGAATCCATAAAAACCAAGCAAGCCTGCGAGGACCACCAATCCAAGGCGAACCACGACTGCCACGTCGTTGAACTGCGAAACCACAAAACCTGCTACGCCCGTGAGACCCACTACAATGATCATGGGGGCACTGACCAAGCTGGCACCCACCGCCGCATCACCCAGAACGATAGCTCCCACAATGCTAATGGCTTGCCCAACGCTTCTGGGCAAGCGCACGCCGCCTTCCCGCAAAATCTCGAAGACCAAACCCATGATCACCACTTCCACCATGGCCGGAAAGGGAACGTTTTTGCGCGCAGCAGCAATGCTAATGGCTAGATTCATGGGGAGGAGCTGGGGATGATGAGAAACCAGAGCCAGGTAGAGCCCAGGGGTGCTGGTAGTCAAAAAGAAGGAGATATAACGGACAAGGCGGTGGAAACTGGCTAAGACCCAATGGCGATAATAATCCTCATTGGCTTGGAAAGCCTCTACAAGCAGATAGGGCATGGTCAAGGCGAAAGGAGTTCCGTCCACAAGCACAGCCACTCTGCCTTCGAGAATCTTCCCCGCTACCGTATCGGGCCGCTCCGTGTGACCGATGGTGGGAAAGGGACTGCGGGGCGAATCTTTGATCAGCTCTTCAATGTAACCGGACTCCAAAATACCGTCCATTTCGATCTGCTCAATCCTTTGTATGACCTCATCAACCAAATCTGGCTTAGCGACGCTCTCCAGATACATCACGGCAGTCTTGGTCCTGGTCTGTTCGCCCACATAGAGGTATTTCATCTTCAGGTTCGGTGACGTAATCTTTCGGCGGACGAGACTCACATTCACTCCTAAGTCCTCGGTAAAGCCTTGACGGGGTCCCCTGACCACAGTCTCTGATTGCGGCTCCGAAACAGATCGTTTCTCAAAGCCTTGGGCGTCCACCATCAGGCCAATGCCGCAGCCGTCTACCAGAACAACACCAGTCCCCCTCACCACGGCCTCGGCCAGCTCTTTGTAACTAGAAGACGTATCCATACTGTCCGAGGAGATGGCCTCCTGCATAAAGTAGTCAAGGAGCCCCTGTCCGTGCAGCTCCTTCGGGGGCGCGCTGCTCATGAGGGGTGCTACCACGTGTTCGCTGAGAAAGTCGTGCTTCGCCATATTATTCGCATAGACCAAAGCGCAATCTCGAGGTCTGGGCCCCTTGGTCCGCAGGAGGCGGTACACGATCGTTGCATCATCGGCTAAGAGATTGCTCCTTAGCCACCTTATATTGCTTTCAAGGGAGGTGCTGAGATGCTCCCGTTGTTTCCCTGCAGCCTTTTTCTCCTTCCAACGCTTCCAAAAGGACATGGGTTCACCCCCTTTATTGTCCTGCCTAGTATATCCAAAGTAACAAAAAAAAGCCGACCCCCGGGTCGACTTTTGCCTTGATGCATATTTCACTGATTTTGAGCTTGTTTCAGGTTCTCCAGGCCAATTCGAACACTTTCCGTTGGTGATACTTTGTACACTTCGGTCTCCAAAATCAGCCACTCCACCTCGACTTCTGCGGCCGCCTCAAGGACAGCCACCAGATCCAGCCGACCACAGCCCACATCGGTCTGCTCCTGGTTGTGATCAAAATCTTTGACATGCACAAGGGGGCAGCGACCGGGCATGGACCGCAGATACTTCACTGGGTCCTCTTTTCCGTACAGGATCCATCCCAGATCGAGTTGGGCAAACAGATACTCTTCCTCCGCCGCCGCATAGAGTATATCCAGAGCATAGGAACCGTCAAAGACCTCGAATTCCGAACTGTGGTTGTGGTACCCTAACCTGAAACCTTGATCCGCAGCCCTCTTCCCAATTTCACTGAGCTCTAGGGCTAGCTGGCGCCAATTTTCCGCAGTCCTCACAAAACCCCGGGGCGGCGCGGGGCAGACCAGGGTATGGTGGCCCAAGGCACGGTTGTAGGCAATTTCCTGATCAAGGGCGTCCCGCAGGCGCTCTAGAGGAACATGACTGCTGATGGGCTTAAGTCCCAGACGAAGGAGATGGTCGTTCATTTCGCCGCTGGACAATCCTCCATAACCCGCGAATTCAACGCCTTGATAGCCTAGTCCTGCCGCTAGTTCCAACGCGGCTACATAATTCTCATTGGCCAACTCTCGCAGGGAATATAGCTGCAAAGCAATGGGTTGCTCGCTCATCCGTGAACCTCCTAGCGCAGTTTCCAAATCCTCTGGTTGTATTCTTCCACCGTTCGGTCACTTGAGAAGTGGCCGGCATTGCCGATGTTGATGATCGCCTTTTTCCACCATAACTCTGGTTGTTGATACTGTACATTGATGGCTTCGTGGGCTTGGCGGTAGGATGCAAAGTCCTTAAGAACAAAGTAGGGATCGGCCATTCCGCCATGGCCATACAATAAGCCTTGATAAAGTTCCTGGTAAAGCGAAGGGTGTTGGGCATTGACAAAACCGTTCACCAGTTGGTCCAACGCTTGCTTTAGATATGGATCAGCCATGTAAACCTCATAGGGACGATAGGTTCCGTCCCGATAGTACTGATTTGTTTCTGCTGCGCTGAGGCCAAAAAGGAAGATATTGTCCCGTCCCACCGCTTGGTCAATTTCCACATTGGCCCCATCGAGGGTGCCAATGGTGAGAGCTCCATTGAGCATGAACTTCATATTACCCGTTCCCGAAGCTTCCTTACCCGCCGTTGATATCTGCTCACTCACGTCCGCGGCGGGGATAATGGCTTCAGCCAGGGAGACGCGGTAATTCTCGATGAAGACCACTTTGAGTCGATCATCGATGCTGCGGTCATTGTTGATTCGCTCCGCCACATCATGAATGAGTTTGATGATCAGCTTCGCCGTACCGTAACCCGGAGCAGCCTTCGCACCGAATATGAAGGTCCGGGGATATAGCTCGAATTTGGGGTCGTCTAAGAGACGATTGTACAAATACAGTACATGCAAGATATTCAGAAGTTGCCGCTTGTACTCATGAAGTCGCTTAATCTGTACATCGAAAATGGAGTTTGGATCAACGCGCACGTGATTGTGTCCGGAAATATAGTTCGCCAACGACAGTTTGTTGGCATGACGAATATGTGCTAACGCTTGTTGTGTTCCCTGATCTGTCTGGTACGGCAGGAGCTTAGCCAGCTCCTCCGGTTTTTTGATCCAACCGGAGCCAATCCGCTCTGTAACCAGGTCAGCCAGACTCGGGTTGGCCTTGAGCAAAAAGCGCCGAAAGGTCACCCCGTTGGTCACATTGGTGAACTTCTCGGGGAAGAACTCAGAGAACTCAGCGAAAACCTGCTCCCTCAAAATCTGGCTGTGTAGCTTTGCCACACCATTGACGGAGAAAGAGCCTACGATGCACAGATGCGCCATCTTCACCTCGTGATTGGAGATAATGGACATGCGCGCTATGCGATCCCAATCGCCGGGATAGCGTTCCCACAAGTCGGCGCAAAAACGCTCATTGATCTCATAGACGATGTCCCACAGCCTCGGCAAGAGATCCCTGAACAAACCCTCAGGCCATCGCTCCAGCGCTTCTTCCATGATCGTGTGGTTGGTGTAGGCAAAGGTGCTCTTGGTGATCTTCCAGGCCTGATCCCAATCAAGACCTTCGTCATCCAAAAGGATGCGCATCAACTCGGGAATGGCCAAGGCGGGATGGGTGTCATTGATATGGACCACAACATGCTCTGGGAACTGTGCGAAGCTGGACCCATACTGCTGCCGAAACTTGCGCACTATGCTCTGCATGCTTGCAGAGACAAAAAAGTATTGCTGCTTCAGGCGGAGGGCCTTCCCTTCCGGATGATTATCATCGGGATAGAGTACCTTGGAAATCACTTCCGCCAGTTCCTTTTCCTCCAGGGCATCGAGGTACTTACCCTGGCCAAAAAGGCTCATATCCAGATGTTTCGTGGCCCGTGCCGCCCATAGGCGCAGAGAATTGACCACATCCGATTGATACCCCAAAATGGGCATTTCGTAGGGGACAGCCCGTACCGACTGGTATCCCTTGTGTTCATAAATCAGTCGTCCGTTGCCCTCCTTTACTTCCACAAAGCCTCCAAATTTGACGATTTCCGTTTCTTCCGGCAGAGCGATCTCCCAGCTGGTTCCATTCTCCAGCCAGGGATCCGGCACCTCTACCTGGTAACCATCGATAATCTTTTGCTGGAACAGGCCATATTCGTAGCGAATGCCGCAGCCGGTAGCCTTGTGACCCAGGCTGGCTAAGGAATCCATAAAACAGGCAGCCAAGCGACCCAGACCCCCATTACCCAAACCAGGATCCGGTTCAACCTCCTGCAGTTCGCTGAGCTCTAGCCCTAGATCTTGGCAGACTTCCACTACTAAGTCCTCAATGCCTAGGTTAATCAAATTGTTCCCCAAAGCTCTGCCCATCAGAAACTCCATGGACAGATAGTACAGTTCTTTTTCATGATGTCCCCGCATCAATTCGCGGGAATAGGCCCTTTGTTCTTTGACCAAATCAGACACAACCTGGGTGATGGCCTGAAAAATCTGATCCTCTGACGCCCCCCGAATGGTACGTCCAAACATTCTCTGAACCTTCGTTTCTAGTGCGACTCGGAACAGCTTCTTTTGCTCCGCGTTATTGATCATTTATCCTCACCTACTTTTGCCGCTTTTCAACTCAGTCCTCGCAGGATTTCCTCCCCAGATAGGGAAACTAGTCCAAAAAGGGGGATGTGCTTATGAGTACGATGTTCGAAAGCGGCGAATATTTTGTGCGAATTCAAGACAAGGGCGGTCATCGGAAAATCGCCATTTGGGATCGGAAAGGTGACAAACTCCTCAGCGATTTTCTCGGCCCTGATCCTACCTCCCAATTCTGGAAGAGAGTGGAATCCTTAACAGATAGCGAGGTTGCCTCCGACATCAAGACAAGGGTCGGATCTTAGACAAGACTACCAATAACGTATAAAAAGGCGTCCACTAACCCCAACGGACGTCTTTTTTGCCGGTTTCGGTCATGAAGTTTCTTTCTGCTCCCTCGGTTTTTGGGCAATGATCAAGCATTCCTCTCCCCCATCGTATTCCAGTAACGAGGAGTTGTTGTATACTCCCTCTACGTCCAAGCCGGCCCGCAGGAGTAATTCGGTCATACGCTGCGGAGACACAACCGCTTCCATACTGGAATAGACAGTGATGGTGGGAACACCTGGTTCCTTTGGGTAAGAATAGTCAATTTGGTTAAGCAGCCGCAAGTCGCAGCTCAACCCCTTGATCTGCACCACACTGATCAGTATATCCTCTGTAAAGGGATGTATCCCTTGCATCGCCAATTGGGGCCATCCCGCACCTAAATCCACCTCACCGGCGAGAAAGTCGAACACGAGGTAACCGCCGCTCTTGAGATGAGAATGGCAGTTTTGAAACACACGCAGGCGATCTGCGTCACTATGCATGTATATCAGCGAGCAATAGGGTATGATGATGGTATCATAGGACTGGGACAGAGAGAAATCACGCATATCCCCCTCTACCAACTCGAGCCGTGAGGTTGCAGCACCCACTCTGGCTTTGGCCTGCTTGAGCATCTGGGGCGAGAGATCCAAACCCGTTACTTCCAGTCCTGCCTTTAACAAGCGAGGAAGCAAACGGCCAGATCCGCAGGCCAAGTCCAACACTCTTCCCCCTTGCTCCCTGGCAAATCGTACGTAGAAATGATCGTCCTTGCCTTCCCTAACTAACAAATCGTATAATTCCGCATCGGCATAGGGATCCCCTTCCCTTGCCCGTCCTTTATTTAGCAACTCCTGTGCAAAGCCGAAAAAGTCTGCCATAGCTCCCTCCTTCACCTTGGAGAAGTTCACCAAAGAATCCATATGTCCTGCGCGGCACACCCTCGGGCGATAGCAAGTTTGATAACGCAGCTCGTTGGGAATACTAGGTGCTGCAAGCGACTGCCAATCTGAAGGGGATGGTTTTGTGCCGACATACTTAATATATCCGCTCTACACAGCAGTGATCGCCCTGACCTTAATTGCTGTCGTCCCCAAGGCCGAGATCCGCAGACAAGCCATCTATGCGATCTCCTTGGGCGGGGTGGCCAGCGTGGTGATCATCTTCCTGTATTTGCCCATCAAAGCCTTTTCATGGCTGAACATGGGGCCCTTCGGATTGGGCCATGTGGCCTTTTTTCCTCCCCTGGCTTGGACTGCTTTCTTTATCCTTTATTTCTACTTTCTCCCTCGCACGAAGCCTTGGATCTATCTGTTCGTATTCTTCGCCTCCTGCTACAGCACGATGTTCTCCAATGTTTTGATGAATCTTGGGATTCTGCAATGGAACAGGGGCCGGATCGCCCTGCCCTTTTTCCTCTACTTCACATGGTTTTCCGCGGCAACCTGGATTTATACTAAGATCGAGAGGGTCGAAAGGCCTTGACACCGATCCGTATCTATGGTAGAGTGGGGACGGTTGAGACTTTAAATGAAGCGAACACATATGGCCTCGAGTTCTACCTTAGAGTAGCAAGGGTTTA
>DUPN01000056.1 GCA_012838305.1 Bacillota bacterium
ATGGTATGTTCACCGCGAGCTAGCACATTGAGGTTTTCCACCCCTGTGGCCCCTGCTCCATCCGCCATTTCAGCTAAAACATCATTGGTCACTACATTCACGGCAACAGATGCTCCCACACCCAGAGCATCGCCGCTGGCATCCCCTGCGGGCAAGGCCTTAAGATGCGAACCTAAAACATTATCCGCCTGTATGTCCAGATCCCCGGCTAGAGTTGCACGTCCTGACAGCCTAGCCAAGGTGGCGGTCTCGATCACGTTGACTCCTAAACTACCTGCCACGCCCACATTAGAGCTTCCCGCACCAGAGATGGCATCGGTTGCAAACGAACTTCCTCCATCCCCATCCTGGAGTGCTCCTGCTTTCAGATAGAGGGCCTCGGCCTGCAGCTCTTGATCAACCGTCACTTGACTGGTGATCTCAGCGAGGTTGATTCCCACCGCTACTCCAACACCAGCACTGCCCGCCTCCACGGTACTGGCGTCCGCTCTAACCCCAGACTGATTACGCACTTGACTCAAGAGATGTATCTGCCCGGAGGCGGTAAGATCTCCCGACGATCCTAGGAGGATCCCGGTATCGCTTCTTAAGTCATTGATGGCCAGGGCTGCAGCAACCCCCACGCCGCCCTCAGAGGTTTGGGCATGTTCCCCATATTCATCGAGATAGTCTTGTGTATGCCCTTGCTCTGAACCCTCCTGTTCTTGCGCGCCTTGTGCAGCCGCTCTCGCTTCTGTCTCTAAACGATTGTCCGATAGAACGGAAATTTGCAGAGTACCCGTGTTGATCCTGGTATTTCCCTCCACGGCCACCTTTGTGGTTGTCGTAACCTTGCCCACGGCCACGGAGCCGCCTACGGCTGTACGGCCCTGGGCGTTGGACGCGTCGGCACGGGATGTAACATCGACGCGGTTTTCGGCATCCATAAGCAAATCTCCAGCGACCTGAAGATCGCTCTCTCCCTTGACTGTAATTACAGCGGAGCTGTCAATCTGGGAGATAGCTGCTGCCGCATCCACAGGTAGACTCCAGTCCAAGCTAGGGCTGGTCGTCTCCATTTCGACATCGGCTCGAGCGCTCAAAGAAAAATCACCGCTGGCGCTGATTTTCGCAGAATCGAGTTCGATCCTGGCCGCCGCGGTGACATCGTTAAGTAATGGCCCTGTTCCTTCTAGCCCAGAGTAAGCGTGGAGATTGACGTTATTGGCCTGAATATGGCTATCTTTGAGGGTAATCGCGGCTTGTCCGCCTGAAGTGGACACCGCCTCCATGCTTACATCTCCGCCCGTCTTCAATGTCCCCGAACCATCAATTTGGGTAGCAACAATGCGAATGGTGCCGTCTTCGGCAACGGCCCCAGAACCGCTCGCATAATCCCTAATATTCACCACATCGGAAAAGTCCGGAGCTGCATGGGAAAAAACGGCTCCGCTCAAGATCTCTCCGGAAAAATCGGCCTCGACCGCCTGCAGTGTGACATCCCCTATGGAATTTACTTTTCCTTTTACGGATAAGAGCCCTGTCTGCCCAACCGGTACCCGCCCCTCCAAGACGAGCTGTAAGAGTCCGGAATTGGCAACTCCCGGTTCTGTAAAGAAATTATCCATAAAGGTGGTCGTGGGAGTAGCAAGAGTTAGGGAGCCAACATTCACCTGCCCTCCTTCCCCCACAACAACGCCGTGGGGGTTGAGGAAATAGACATTGCCCCCAATTTGGCCCTCATAAATCGAGTTGAGCACACCGTTGATATAGGAGGTGTGTTCATGAACCAGGTTGAGGAGATTGCTGGTTCCTGTGGGGAGATGCAGATTGACGATGTTTCCTGTGGACACGTCAAATCTACTGAAAGAGTTTAAGGCATTGATGCCAGCCTTCGTCTCCGTCGTAATATTGGTGACATTGCCCACCGTCTCCAGAGATGTTTGAGTCTTGTTGTCGAGGATAATTTGATTAGCAAAGACCCGGTAGCTAAAGGTCCCATTGATCAGCAAAATCAGGAGCACCAACGTTGAAATAGTCTTCTTAAACGCTCTACGTTCTCTTCGTCCAAGCATAGCTTTGCCCTCCGTCCGGTAATTTCAGCACGTGAATCAGCATGGAACAACGTAGTATGAGCATCAGGCGATCTCGGTCTGCATCCAACAGCAAACTGCTGGTCACAAGAACCGATCTACATCCAAATGTTGGTTAGCGTTTGACAATTCTTCAACAGTTTTCCAATCCCTGCCAACCTTTCTTGGCAAAATCGTAACTTTTTCGCGAAAAAACCCGAAACATTAGACTGTTTCGGGCCTACTTTCAGAACGCGTCGCCTCCTTTGGGATCCTCCGATTTTTATAGGCTCCGCCGAAGTCCAGCGGCAACCCTTTCCATATCCAGTTGGAAATGCCTGGCGGCCATCAGAACTGCTCCCGCAGCTGGGTCGAAATCTGGAAGGGTAAGAGTCTGGTTAGGTGCAACCTGCCAGATCTGCTCTTGCATAAAGGGCAGCACCCATTGACCTGCGGCAAACACACCTCCGCTCACGCCCACTCTTCCCTTTTTCTCCACTAAACCCAGGTTTCTCAAGGCTGCCACCGCCAAATTCCCAAGCTGCCGGCCGGCTTCGGCCAAAACCTCCTGGGAAAACCCATGCCCTTGATGGGCCAAGCGAGTTATCTCTTTACTGAAGCCGCCAATATTGCCTCGGTTCAAAGGTGTCTGATACAGCAAGGGTACGAGCTGCGCCGCATCGGAGACTTCAAAATACTCCTGGACCGCTCCATAGAGAATCGGATCCTGACGGGTTCGGCCGTCAAAACCCCACATCACCTGCTGCAAGGCACGGAGGGCGATCCAAAAAGCACTTCCTTCGTCACCGAGGAGATAACCCCAGCCACCAATGCGGGTGGACTGCTCCTTCTCTAGGCCGTAGGCAATGGACCCCGTCCCTGCGATCACCACAACTCCGTCGGCACCGCCCAGGGCTCCAAGCAGAGCGATGGCGGCATCATGGCTCACCACAACCTGGTCAAAACCGACGGTCTGAAACGCCTGCTGCACGTCGTTCATTTCCAGCTCTCGTCCAGCCCCCGACACACCCAGGGCCAGATAGACACCTTGATCCTGCAGGGCAGGAAGATCCAAAGGGACTTGGGTCAGACACCCTTGCATGGCCTGCAAGGCTGATCGGACAACGCCGTCCACTCCATTGACCACATAGTTGGCCGGGCCGCCATCACCATAACCCAGTACATGTCCGTCCCCGGTAGCAAGCAGGGCTTTCGATGCGGTTCCTCCGCAATCCAAACCTAGGATGTACACGGACTACGCCCTCCTTTGCGCCATTCGATGCCTGGAGAGGACCTTCTTGGTCCGCTCAATGGATTCCTTAGAACGTACAAAATTAACCAAAGCTACCGCGATGAAGAGAGAATCAATCACGCTGAGCTGAGCGACACGGGAAGAAATGACTCCACTGCGGAGAATATCCTCCTGGGAGGCAGTGAGGAGTACCAAGTCCCCAGCAGCGGCCACCGTCGATTGGGGATAATTGGTGATGGCAATGGTCAAGGCACCCGCTAGACGAGCTGCTTCTAGCGCCTCCACAATCTCCAATGTGTCACCTGAGTACGATATCCCAACCGCTGCATCCCCAGGCTCAAGGAGAGCAGCCCGCGTCAGCTGTGTATGGGCATCCACAAAGGCACCAACCCGTAAACCGATTCGAGAAAACTTGTGCTCCGCATCAAGGGCTACAATACCTGAAGCACCCATACCATAGAAGTGGATCTCCCCTGCGTCAGCCAGAGCTTTTGCCGCTGTTTCCAACACGCTCGCCTTCAGTACCTGGGCTGTATCCTGCAAAGCGGTGATATTGGCCTGGAAGATCTTCTCCTTAATTGTTTCCACATCGTCATCGAGCTCGATCTCACCATAGATGGGAACCTGTTTGGTCACAACATCTTGGGCCAGAAGGATTTTGAATTCCTGAAATCCTTTGTACCCCAGCCGCTTGCAGAATTTTACAATGGTGGCATCACTAACTCCCGCCTCGGCGGCCAAATCGGTAATGGACAGATGGATCACATCGTCCGGGTTCTCCAGGATGGTGTCCGCCACCCTCCGTTCGGCGGGACGTAAAGTAGGGTAGGCACTCCTTAAATGTAATAAGGTACTGGCTATCGGACTCACCTGATCACTCCCCTTAGCTGTCGCTTCCTTCCGCTGCATTTATCAGCTGCAAAGCCCGGCCCACAACTCCTTCTGCCTCGGCCAACAAAGTCTGAGCCGTATCGCGATCGCAGTCTGCCTTGAGCATGATGATGGATAGTTTGATGTTATTGGACGAATTCGCCATCACCCGGCGTACATCGGTCAAGGGAGCTCCTGTCACTGCCATAATAATCTGCTCCGCCCTGGCCACTAACTTCGCATTGGTGGGCAGCATATCCACCATCAGGTTCTGGTAAACCTTACCGATCTTGATCATAATCGTTGTGCTCAGTGTATTCAGCACAATCTTCTGGGCTGTACCCGCCTTCATTCTGGTTGACCCGGTCACCACTTCTGGACCAACAACGGGGGCGATGGTCACATCAGCGATTTTCGAGAACTCCGAATCTGCGTTACAAGCCAAGCCGATGGTGACCATCCCGATTTCCTGGGCACGCTTCAAGGCGGCCACGACATAGGGTGTGCGCCCACTAGCGGAGATGCCAAGCAGGGCATCTCTGCTAGTGGGGCTTTCGGCCAAGAAGTCGCGTAAGCCGGCCTCTTCGTCATCCTCCGACTGTTCCACGGGGAAAAACACGGCTTCAGTGCCCCCAGCAATCAGGGCTTTGACTTGATCTGTTCCCACCCCATAGGTGGGCCAAAGCTCCGCTGCATCCAACACACCTAAGCGCCCACTGGTTCCTGCACCCATGTAGAATATGCGGCCGCCCCGCTTTAAGACTTCGGTCAGCAGATCCGCTGCCTGAGCAATTCTGGGCAGCTCCTCCTGCACAGCTTGGAAGACTTTCTGATCTTCCCTGGTAATCAAGGCCACAACCTCTGCGGTAGAAAGGGTATCAATCTTGAGGCTCGCCTGATTGCGTTTTTCTGTCGTCAGATTTCCTAGTTTCAACTCCATACAACTCACCGCCTCCGCCAATTTTCTAGCCAACATCGTCCGGGTTCAGCCAGCCCTAAGACAATGTGCAAAAGATCGTCCCCCTAAGGCTTGCTTATAGAGAACATTCTCCAGTTGCCTGCGCTTACCTCTAAAATAGACTGTTATGAGTAAAACTGTTTTATGATGACGGGATTGATTTGACGCGTATTAGAATGTTTTCTTAGTAACGTGCCTGGGGAAAATAATTTACCTAGAGTCTTGCGGCCAGGCGGAGCTCCTCCAGACCTGTCCTAATACTAGTCGAGATCTGATCGGGCAGTGCCTGCTGTTCCCGGCGGGAAAGCCCTTCCGTACGCACTGGAGGCAGGATTCTGGCCAGGATCCTGGCTGGCTGAATTGTTTGCCCATGCTCCCCCATGATTTTCCAGGTGCCATCGATGATCAGAGGTACGATGGGTACACCTCTGATCAAGGCCGGTTTGAAGGCACCCTTTTTGAACGGTCCCAACTGGGGCCCTGCGCTGATTACGCCCTCTGGATAGATTACCACACTACGCCCGGCGTCAAGTACCTCTTCGGCCTTCTGCATCGCTTTGTAGTTTTGCCGAATATTGTCCTTATCCAAATAGATGGTGTGGGCGTAATGAAACCAGGTGCGGAAAATGGGGAATTTTGAAGCATTACTGGAGGCCACAAAGGCCTTCTCTTTACGGATATGGGCCAGAATAACGGCACTATCAAAGTGCCCCTGGTGATTGCTGATGAACAGCACAGGACCTTGGGGGATCTGGTCAAGACCTTCCACTTCGACAGTTGACCCAGTCAGGCCAAGCATCAAGCGGGCGAACAAGGCCAAGTAGACGTCGGTGATTCTGGTACCTAAAGCGGCCAGATCAAACCTGCTCAAGATCACAACTGCCGCCAGGAGCGGGAGACCCAGGAGTATAAAAGCCCAGCTTAAAAGGTAGAAGAGTGCCTTGCGCATCGGCGATTCCTCCTTGAGATGCTATGGTCTCATTCTATACCAGAACGAAGCGTAAAGGATAGTATTTTACAAGAAATGGGATGGATTTTTGAAAAAGCACTGGAAATCCATACGATATAATGAGCTTACATTAGAGGTTGCCAAGCCAGCAACCTAGGAAATGAGGGGACGACATTGATAAAGAAAAACGGCACGATCGTTCTTTGGGTACTGATCCTAACCGTGGCAGTGACGGGCCTGGCGGTGGCAGAAACGGAGACCGAGACGGTAGAGTGGACCGAAATGCCCTATGGAGCGTGGATGGCAGGAACATGGACTGGTGTCGAGTTCAATGATACCACCGGGAAGTACGAAGGGATAGGACCTGGGATGGGGTATATCTGGGTCTTCCGATTTGATGACACCTTTGCCGCACTCTCCATGTTTTTTGAGAACCTTTATGTCACGGGGAAATACGAGGTGCAGGGGGAGCAAATTAAGCTTACGGAACGAGCGGTTCAGGAGACAAAAGACGGGGGCGTAACCTGGAGTGAACCCGAAGCAATACCGGATGAATCCATACGCTGGGTTTTGGGCAATGATGATCAAGGTGCGTATATACTGATGGTAGAAATGGACGCAGAGCCTCCCTTCGAACATGGGGTGAACGCCTTTCGTTACGATATGGTGCAAGGAGTTCCCATCTTCTAATCCATCAAACAGCTGAGCTAACGAATGTGGCCAACCTGATCCGGTCTGGAACCTGGATCAGGTTGGCCAAAAATATGGATAAAAACCTGTCTCGACCGATCTAGAAAGCGGGGACAGATTGTCTTTACCCCGGCAATGTGGTATCCTAGTCTTGATTTTGTCCCCTCTCCAGGCAACCTTGAGTGCATTTCCCAGTGATGTTGATCCATCTGTTAAGATGAAAGGTAGGCAAACTTATGCAAGGCCTTATAGCAGCGGGCATGTGGACACGTTTCAAAGCCAAGTTTATTGGAGATCGCAAGTTTTATCAGATGGCTCTTGGCTTAATTATCCCTGTTATCGTTCAAAACACAGTCACGAACCTGGTCAATCTGCTAGACAATGTCATGGTAGGCAGCCTAGGTACCACCCACATGTCCGGCGTAGCCATCGGCAACCATTTGATCTTTGTCTTCAATTTAAGTATCTTCGGGGCCTTATCGGGGGCTGGTATTTACGGGGCCCAGTTTGCTGGAGCCAAAGACTGGGAAAGTTTTCGGGAAACTCTACGGCTGCGACTCCTTGTCTCGGTGGCAATCACTGCGTTGGCCGCCATCGTCCTCACCAAGTGGTCTACCCCGCTGCTCTCTTTATACCTTGGGGGGGAAGGAAACCCGGCAGATAGTGCTGCCATGCTCCTTTATGGCAAACAATACCTGAAGATCATGCTCTGGGGGCTCTTGCCTTTTGCTTTGGCCCAAAGTTACAGCAGTGCCCTGCGAGAAGCAGGCGAAACAGTGCTCCCTATGCGCGCCAGCATTGTTTCTGTTTTTGTCAATTTGGTCCTCAATTACATCCTGATTTTTGGTAAACTGGGATTCCCTGCCTTGGGAGTCCAGGGAGCAGCCCTAGCCACGGTGCTGAGCCGCATCGCTGAACTGGCCATGGTTGCCGTCGTAGCCCACAGGAATCATGACCGCTTTCCTTTCCTACGCAGGCTGTATCGTTCCTTTCGGATCGGCAGGAACCTGGCAAAGAACATCATGATCAAGGGGATGCCCCTTTTTGTCAACGAGTTTCTCTGGTCCGCGGGTATGATCACTATCACCCAAATCCTGTCAACCAGAGGCCTCGTTGTTGTGGGGGCACTCAACATTGCCAGCACGTTCACCAATCTATTCGGTGTCTTTTACTTCTCCACCGGAACCGCAGTGGCCATTGTTACAGGCCAAGCCCTAGGGGCCGGTGACGTGGATTTAGCGAAAGCGCAGGTTTGGAGACTCCTCTTCTTCGCGGTTTGTCTGTCAAGTGCAGTCGGACTCGTCCTGGTCATCAGTGCCGGATGGATCACCGAAGTCTATCGAACAGAAGTGGAAGTCCGCAGTCTAGCAGCGGCCTTTATGCGGGCCACAGCTTTCTACATGCCCTTCCAGGCCATGGCTAACAGCTGCTATTTTGCCATCCGCTCCGGGGGACGAACGATACTGACCATGATCTTCGATAGTATTTATGTCTGGATCATCTGTGTACCATATACCTATGCCTTAGTGGCCCTGACAAACTTAGGGATTGAAACCGTCTACCCCCTCAGCCAATTGATCCATCCACTCAAGGCCATCTTAAGTCTTATCGTCGTACGCACAGGGTACTGGGCCAAAAATCTGGTGGAGGATCAGGTAAGGTAAGCCGCCGACCCTTGGCAGGCACTATCATCTTTGGCATCGCGAAGACCTCCTTCCCCTTCGGTTCTCATAGACCAAAGATGGAAGGAGGTCATTGCTCGTTGTCCTCTCCCCAGACGGGGTTAGCAATCCTCTGCCCTGCCTACGCACATTGTCTGCGCATCAAGCTAGTCCCACCCTATTTTGGAGAACTTGCGAAAGGCCTCCATGCTCACGCGGATTGATTCGATCTCATCGAGCTGGGTACTATCCTGCTCTAGGATGATGTAGGCTAGGTTTGGGGCTGAAGAAGCTGCATCAATGTAATCTTGAATAGGTAGAATCCCGGTTCCTATTTCCGTAAAGCACAAAGCGTTCTTTGTAGCGGAAAACACATCCATGTTAATCTCTGCATCATAGTTGAGAATACCATCGAACATGACAAGGGGCTGCGGTGCATCCGCGGGGAAATCTTTCTGATGCAGCAGAACTAGCCTATCCTTGTATCTGTCAATCAGTTCGACAGGGTTCTGTCCGGCACGGGCAATCCAATAGGTATCCATCTCAACAAACACTAATGACGGGTCGGTGTTTTCCATAATGATCTGGTAGACCGTGCTGTCACCCATCGTCTGAAACTCCTGATAGTGGTTATGGTAGTAAAAGCGCATGCCTCGCTGTCTGCAGATCTCGCCCACCTGATTGAAGAATTCACAGCGTCGCAGCAAGTAGTCCCGATCGTTATAGGGATAGAACTCGATGTCGCAACCTATCTGGGTATTTCCCAACTCCTGATGATAGTCTAGCACCCGGTCAAGGCTTTCGGATTGTAGAGGGTTGATATGGCTCCCCACGATTCTCAGACCCAGACGATCCAGACTGTCCTTCATCTGCTTGGCGGGAACACCAAACCCGACTCCTGGATCGTCTAATGCGTTGTGGTTTGCCGCCTCCACATATTTATACCCAATTTCAGCAACCTGAGCAAGCGTGCCATAAGGATCGCGCTTCAGCGACTGGCGCACAGAATACAATTGGATCCCTGTTTTGAGATGCAATACAATCTCACCCTTTCTGTTGCATTTTACCAGCTTCTCAACGTCCCAAAGCCAAGACAAGATTGGGCTGCAACAGGAAGGGCGCAACGCACCCCTGCATATCTGAGAGGGGTAGAACGTCAGCATGGAGCTCATAGCCCAGTTCGGCCATGCGCTGCTTTCTCGCCACAATCCTGCTCCAAACGGCAGGGTACTTTTCTTGGAGTTCCTTCCTTAAGCCCGCATCGGCGATGGCCAGGGTATCTTCGGTGTGAATTCCAGAATAAGGTGGAGTGCCCCCCACAATAATGTCACATTGCAGCAATGTTCCTGAGACCAGTGTTTCTCTGGCGCCTGGAGCGAAGGGGGAGTTAATCCACTCCTCGTCGCGAGCTTGATGTCCGGCGTTAAGTGTTATACCGAAGAAACTGTCTTCCATTAAGCCACGGACGCTCTCATACACTTCCCCAGCAGTCACACCCACTCTGATACTCTGATACCACGCCAGCAAGGCCTTGAAGTAGGGAATATACACCCTGTCCAGAGCGTCATTGATCTCTTCAGGCAGCTCATTAGGGTGTGCTACTGCAATACCAGACCGGGCGATATTGGCTCCCCAAACACCAAAACCCATGCTCACAAACTCGCCATGCTCTAGCTTTCTCAGGGTGGGGCTTGCCAATCCCATCTGGCCATGCTCGCCAAAGCCAATGGCGATGTGGCAGGACAGAGGAATCTGTCCGTCGTATCCCAACTGGGCACCGAGTTCAACTTCGGAAACACCTATTTTCATAGCGTTGAGAGCAGCCCTGAACCCGTTGTAAACCTTCAATCCAATGACCTCGCAGCGCGCGATCTCATCAACAGTAAGGGGAATTCTCAAGCCCGTGGTCGGATGGGTAAACCACTGAGTGACATTTCTGAGGCCAGATTTGCCTACCAATCCCCGGAAGGTATCCACTAAATAAGACGGCAGATCGCTGACCTGTTCAGGATCACCAAACTCGTCATTCTCCATGTACTTATGGCCGACAACACCGATACAGCTATCTTTGTTGATGCCTGCCTTAGCTAGAATACTCACCAATGAATGCTCCGAACGTCGCGGTTGTCCCTGCAAGCTGAAGGGATGGTAGAGCACGACGTCCACGGGAATATAGGCGATGGCGGCATAGTCTAGACCCTCGTTACCCACGACCAATATGGGTTTCCCCTCCGCGGGAACAATCAAGAGGGCTTCTTCAAACCGAGGATCGAAGCGGGTTAGAAACTTCAGATTGGCAAAGTGCTCTCGATCGGCGTAGACAATAACATGGGTCAAACCCACAGCCCCCATTTTACCTTGCAGATCCTTTACCCGTTGTTGATAGGTTTCCGTTGGAACACGGGGAATTTCCGGCGGAATTTCCATAAGAGGATAGTCGACTTCAATAAGGTCTACTCGCATACTAAATCAACCTTTCTCCACGTTTTCTCTGCATCAGTGCTCCATTCAGTTCCGTCAAAGGCGCGAGTTCTCTAGATGGACCACTCCATATCCTCGTCAAGAGGAAATATGGGACGAGGTACCTTCTGGTACGGAATATCCTTGAGAATCTCGTTGGTGTCTCCCGGAGTAAGTGCAAGCATCTTTCTAGCTGCAATAGCTTGATACTCTGGACTAAGATAACCGCTCTTTACAACAATGATCTCGAAATCGAAGGGATTGAGGCCTAGTTCGGTGAGGAATTCCGGATCGTAAACGGCGGTTCTGATATCCGACGAATCCCTCCGCTTATCTCCGATAATCACAGTGATTCCCTCGATGTCGACTACAGCACATTCTATCCCCTGTGCCGTCCCCAAGTATTGAACCGTAGCCTGCACAGTGAGGGGGGAGCCTCCGGGTACGGGTTCAAGCCGCCCCAATGCTAGCTCCAATTTGGCTCCTATACCTGCTTGAGCGCATCGTTGCTGCGAAACGGCATCCACCACAAACACGAACACAGCGTTCTTGACATTGTTCTCCATCATGCCCCGCAGCGCAATTGTGAGATCCTGGGTCGCTCCTGCCGTAGGATTATCGCCTGAGTCAGCGATCACTACAGGCTTCTCGGTACAACTCAGGGCGATCCTTAAGGCCTCATCCAGCGGATAAGCCTCTGTCGTGAAGCGGAACTCTCTCCGCCTGTCCCAGAACCCCTTTGCTAATTCCTTCGCAGTCTCGACGACCATTTCCCCTTGTTTTGCATCGCCCACAACAACAATGCTGACCGCGTTGTGCGGGGAATCCGCCCAGGGGAATCCCAGGAAATATGATCCGTGAAAAATGCCTTCCCTCTCCTCGGCGGCAACAATAGCTTGCTGAAGCTCCTTCATCGGCGATTCATTTGTCTCTGATTGCTCCCCAGCAAGTAACATTGGAATCTGAATGCATTCCATTTTGACGTTGATACCATCCTGTAAAATACGGAGGATCAGTCGAGCGGCTTTACTGCCCGTCTCATAACGGTCCACATGGGGGGCGGTGTGGTATCCGACCAGCGCATCGACGACACTTAGCATGCGTTGGGTTACGGTAGCATGCATATCAAGGGAGGCAATGATCGGAATATCGGGCCCTACGAGCTTGCGCAGCACCGTAAGGAGATCACCTTCCGGATCGTCCTCACCATCCACATACATTGAGCCGTGCAGGGCCAGACAAATACCATCCACCTCTCCCGCATCCTGCAGGGCCTGCACAAAGGCTGCTCGAATTTTTTCATAGTCGGAATAGATTAGGGCCGCATCTGCGCTGGCATTTCCAAAGAATGCAGGTACCAACTCCACCCCGGCCTCCCGCAACGTGTTAATGATCCCTTCCGCAGACCCTCCCCGCACCCTCGAATCTGGTGCGAAGACATCATCGCCATAGACTGGTCCAAAGTCTTCAAGGGTAATTCTTTCAACCGAAAACGAATTGCCTTCATGAATGAGTTCGCCAACAAGGATTTTCATGATCCGACTGCCCCCTCCGTTAGTTGAATGATTTTAGCTTTTCACGGCTCCGCCTAGCATCCCGCTGATAAATTCCCGCCGAAATACAAAGAACATCACTATCATTGGAAGAATTGAGATCACAGTCGCGGCCATCAGCTGCCCATATTGAACATCAGTCTGGCTAACAAATGTAGCTAATTCAACTGTCATAGGTCTAACAGCATCGCTTCGGGTTAGTGTATTTCCATAAAGCAAATCATTCCAAATCGCCCTCGCCTGCAAAATGAAAACCGCGGCCAACCCGGGTTTACCCAGACGAAGCAAGATCTTGAAAAAATACCCCGCTACCGAACAGCCGTCCAGTAAGGCAGCCTCCATGAGAGAGCGGGGGATTGTAGCAAAGAAATTACGCAGATAGAATGTGCAGATAGGTATTCCGTAGGCCGTGTGCACTATCCACATTCCCACATACGAATCATATACACCCAATGCCCGGATAATCTGGAATAGCGGTATTAAGACAATCTGCGACGGGATGAACAGCCCCGCCAAAAGCACCATAAAGATGGTGCTGTCTCCCCTAAAGCGGAACTGTGCCAAGGGGTAAGCCCCAAATGCACCAACAAGAGTCGAAATTACCACAGCGGGGACCGTGATACAGACACTGTTCCATATTCCCCGACCCATTCTCTCAAAGGCGCTGACGTAATTCTGCCAATACATCGTCTCAGGCAGCGCGAAAATGTTGACGATTTCCCGGGGCCCTTTGATCGAAGTCATTACTAAGACAACCAGCGGGATCATAAACAAAACAGCAGCAAGAACTAAAGCTGTATAGATCAAAACTCGCTTGAGGACTCGCACAGCATTGAAGTCACCTTTAGCCATTTGTGATATCCTCCAGATTCTTACTGGTATGGTACACGTAAGGCAAGATAATCACAGCAGACAGTACAAAAAGAGTTACAGCGATGGCACTCCCCATCCCTTGTTCAAACCTATTGAATGACACGTCGAACATCATGGTTGCAAGAACCTCAGTGGCGTATCCGGGACCGCCCCCGGTAAGGGAGTAAATCAGATCGAAGACCCGCAGCGCGCTTATTCCTGACATGGCCAAAACCACAATAGTGGATGGCAAGAGCTGAGGCAGCATCACAAACCTAAACCTTTGGGAAAATCGTGCACCATCGACTGTGGCTGATTCCAGGAGTTCCTGGGGAATGTTACGCAGTCCGGATATGTACAGGACCAGAGCAAAGCCCGTTGTCCACCACAGGCTGGAGAACATGATCGAATACGTCGCGATGGAAGGGTCCCCTATCCAAATTTGACGATACTTCGCCAGACCAATCAGCTGCAAGAACTTATTGAACAGTCCATTTCGAGGCTCATAGAGCCACCGCCAAACGGATGCCACAGCCACTGGTGTGATGGTGTAAGGAATAAAGAACAGTGTTTGAAAAAGTGATTCTCCCTTGATCTTCTGATCGATTAAAAGAGCCAGCGCCAATCCAAGCGCCGTTGGTAGGGCCAATGAAAACGCAAGCCAACGGGCATTGTTACTGACTGCAGTCCAGAAGCGCACATCTGCGAAAAGTCTAGAGTAATTTCTCAAACCTACATAGGTCGTTTCAGGGGAGATGCCATCCCAACGATGAAAAGAAAGTACAATGCTCTTGCCAATGGGATAGACCATGAAGACCAAAATGCAGACAAGCGGAATTAGCAGGAAGGCGCCAAAAGTCAGTTTCTTTTCTGTTTCTAGCCGCATAATCCCACCCCTCACAGAGCTAGATTCGTTTTGAGAGCAAGGGGATCTTGCGATCCCCTCCTCAATTCACACTACATAGCGTTCCAGTTAACGAAAGCGCCTTCTTCTAACAAGTCTTGTCGCATGTTCTCGAGAGTCTTAGTTACCTGCTCCAGGGTCTGCTCCGTTGGATCCATGGCAAATGTGGATACCTGACGACCTAACTCCTGATACAAACTTGGCGGAAGCATGAACAGCATATTGGGGAGCATTGTCCCTTCCGCACTCACCTGCTGCACTCGGTCGTACGTTGCTTTCAGCAGCGTATTATAGATGTCAGGTGGAGTATTCAGATTGGCAGCTACAGATCCTTTCTTGGCGTTGAATGCGCTCTGCCCCGAAACCCCGCCGGCCACCGTAAGTAGCGCCGCAGTCCCTTCGGGATCCGCTGCCCCTGCCGGAGCCGCTAGGGCGTCAACCTGCATAATCATGACATCTTGCGTTCCTGGGGCTGGGAAGAACCAGAAATCCTCGCCCGGCACCCAACCGGCGGATTCGAAATAGGCAACGACCCAGTCTCCGTTAAGGTACATTGCTGCGTTGCCGTTGATCACTTCATTTGCAGCCTCTGCCCAACCATAGCCGGACCAACCGAACATATAGGCGCTGACGAAAGCGTCACCGTAAATGCGAAAAGCCTCTTTTACTTTTGGATCCGTAAACGACACTTGACCGTTGCCGAGAGCTAAGTATCCCTCAGGGCCAAGCGAGCTAACTAATGGAGCGTAGAAGTTGTAGGTCTCCCATCCACTAGCTGCCGCAAAAGGCTCAATTCCGTTGGCACGCAAGGCCTCCGACACTGCCTTAAACTCATCCCAAGTAGTGGGAATGTCAAGCTCGTACTGATCAAAGATATGCTTGTTGTAGAAGATGTGACTGACAATATGGGTATTTAGTGGGATGGCGTAAGCATGTCCATCGAATTTTACCATGCTCTTCAGACCTTCGCTGAACACTTCCTCACCATTGATTGCTTCCCATACGTCATCAATTGGAGCTAGTCTGCCAGCGTCGACATAGGATTTCAGGTCGTAACCGATTGCACTTTGGTAAACATTTGGTGGATCGTTCGCCAGGAATGCTGCACCGAGCTGGCGCCGCATCTCTGTGCTCGCTCCGGAAATCCCCCGCTCAGTAAATTCGACATCTGGATACTGCTCTCGGGCAGTACTCAAAAACGCATCCAGTGCTTCCCTCTCGCCTCCTGACAACCAATAATGCCACAGTTCTGCACCGCTAACAGACATGCCAGCGATAAGCAGTACCAACAGTACACTAATCAACACAAGGGTCATACGTCTTTTCATTGCGTCACTTCCACTCCTTCATATTGGTGTTTGAACTCCGGGACGTCCGACAGCCTTGCTGGTTTTTTCAAACCACCCCCCTTAGACTAAAGACGGCGACGCACAAGAACCCCTCCTAACCAATTCAGGGGCAATAACTTGATGCCGAATCTCGTGTTCTCCATCTCCCTTAAGTGCCATGACTTCCTCGGCAGCCCTTCTCCCGAGTTCCTCTAGCGGTTGTCGCACCGTGGTAAGTCGCGGCAACACGACGCGGGATATTTCTGAATCATCAAAACCAATGATAGACACCTGCTCAGGAACGGCAATGTTCAGATCCCGTAATGCTTCAAGAGCCCCCATTGCCATATAGTCATTAGAACAGAACACAGCTGTAGGTGGATCCGGAAGCATCATCATTTCGCGGAGCAGATAATACCCGGATTGCGTCTGCCAGTCTCCTTCCAGCAGGTAGCCATCACTAACATCGAGTCCAGCTGCGGCCATAGCTTCTAGATATCCTGTTCTACGATCCCGTGCATTGAACGAGGCCTCCGGTCCAGATATGTGCGCTATTTTGGTATGCCCTAACTCTTTCAGATACTCGATGGCAGCAATCGCCCCGCTTCGGTTGTCCACTTGAGCGGAACTAAGCTCCGGCGAGACCTTTCTATTCATGGTCACAATGGGCACATCGACCTTTTCCAGTTCATCCGCGACAACAGGTAGGTAGTCGTCAAAATACAGCAGCAAGACCCCGTCTGTCGCCCCTCCCAAAATGTGTTCAATGATCGTATCACACTGATCCCCCAGCTCTGCACTGAGAATTTCAAACTGCAGGTGATACCGATAGCGGGTTAGAGCCATACTTGCGCCTTTTAAAATCGGATTATAGAACATCCAACTCGACGGCAGGAAGCCCAATGCCGCGTCCTTACCTCCTAGTACGTAGAACGAAATTACCTCGGAGTGCCCCACTGACAGACGGCGAGCAATGGCATTGGGGCGATAGTTATGCTTTTTTGCTGCTTCCCGCACTCTCCGAGCAGTTTTTTCGGCTACCAATGGACTTCCATTGAGAGCCAAGGATACGGTTGCCGCCGATAAACCAAGCTCCGCTGCAATGTCCGCTAAGGTTGGACGCCTCCTTGACTTCTTCGTAATCTCCCTATGCATGTCATTGCCTCCAAAGCTAAAGCGCTTTAAACGAAGTGTCTGCGGTTGATCCCGGCAGGAGGGAGTCGTCTACATTCCGTATAAACCGTTCCCACACTGATTTATCGCTTCCCACTATCGCGGAACGATCGGATGACGTCATGTCATCACCAGCGGAACCTATCAGATATTTTAAGCGCTTTAAATTTTACAGAAATAATATTGGATACGAATCCTACGCTCTATATTAAGCGGGAACCCATCGTCCACGATTTGTATTACATAGTGCTTTATTTATTATCTTACCTTACATTTAAATTACCATTTGGAGCCCGAGGTTGTCAAGGCTTTTCCCGCAGAAAATGGCGATTTCCGCGCGAAAAGAAACAACATCCAGTAGTATCGGTGTATTCCTGCTCTTCTCTTTTCTGTTAATCGTCTCTTCCCCAGGAAACTCAATACGACCCTCTCGTCATCTCATCTGCCAACTTAGTAGATGTATCCATACTTTTCTGCGGCATAACACATGGCCTTTAGATTTTCGAAGGATGTGCCAGGGTTGATGCTACCGGCGGTGCATAAAACGAGGTGTTTTCCTGGGCCCGCCTGCTCAATATCACGCTTGGCATAAGCAATGACTTCCTCCGGTGAGCCGTTTAAAAGGATCTTAAGGGGAGGAATTTGACCATGAACGACAACATTGGGCATTTTCTCCAAGATCTGCGCCGGCTCGATATAGGGATCGATGTTCACAGCGTTTACACCTATCTCTTCTAGAGTCTCCAAATGATGAAGCATATGGGAATCAGCATGGTAATAACGGAGATCGTCGGCATTGGGGGCAAACGTATCATAGAGTTCCTTCTCGGCATCCATGATAAAATCCCGGTAAAGCTGGGGTGACAACATGCCGGCAACATCACTTGCGAACGCATACCCCTTCCGTTCCGCAGAATAATTTGTTGCTTCCCTCATGGCCTTTGTATATCGCTTGGATGTATCCAGCCAGCAAGCTACCAACTTATGTATCTGTTCAGGATCGGTCATGATCCAGGTCAAGAAGTTCGTTATGGTGCAGATTTGACCTAACATGGTGGCACATCCCTTTTGACCATCTCCATAGGTCAATTCGATGCCATACCGAGCTTTGATTTTCTCCCGCCACTCCAAATACATGGGGACCAGGCCTTGCTCTAATAGGTCAACATTCTGCATCTTTTCTACCAGCGCATCGATTTCTGACGGATCGTTGACTACCGGGGTGAGGGTGGGAGTAGCATTCGACTGATACTTCACTTCGCCTCCATAGATGGAAGCGTCCATAATCACACCGAAATCCACGGCCGGATAGATAGTATAGGCCAGTTCCTCTTCGGTGATCTCGCTGCATCGCAAACGATGCTCTTGCTGATACTCAAAGTCAGAGTAGTATTTGGCGTTATCAAGTTTTAGATACTCACAAATCCAGTCCCCATCCAGGTGCATACTCACTGGAACACGCTGGATATCCTCTTTGAGATCCAAGCATTGTCGATTGACTTCCCAAAACCTTCCCATATCTAGATCATAGCTCATCCTACTCCACCTTTCTGATTCACTTCCATGTTCCTAATTAGGCCAAAATCGCCCGTTTTGGCGGCCCAGAGTATTGGACCCATGTAATCGTCAACAGACTGGAAATCAAGGGACACAGGCATATTCGTCAGTTTCATCTCCAGTTGCGGATCCTTGGCAGCTAGCAGTGCGCGCTCAATCAGAGCATCGTCAAAACCAGGCAGGTCCAGAAGTCTTGTTGGGGCACCAACACTCTTGCTGAAGGCGATCATCCCCGCAGCCACAGCTTCTCCTAGTTTTCTGCCCGTCAAAGAAGGAATTTGCTCTTTAATCAATCCATGCTTGGCAAAAATGCCGCCAACTACGGATAGTTGCTTTTCAATGGCGGGAGCAAAAAAGACCGTGTAATAGGGATTCATTAGTCCGCAAGCCCGGCCGTGGCTGGTCAAATCGACCAAGGAGAAGCTGGTCAGATGGGCACCATTGGTCCCTCCGACCATGATGGCATAAGCCCCAAGATCGGTGGCCAAACCGAGGGCTTCCCGGAATTCGAAATTGAGCGGTTCTTTGATGGCTGCACCTAAATTCGCTACGATCAGTTCTAGGGCCACCTCGGTAATTTCTCGGATCCGGTCGAACTGGTTTTCACTAGCGCCATAGAATACTTCGATGCAATGGGCCATACCGTCCAATGCTCCATCAATCGTGAGTTCCGGAGGCATATGCGCAGTTACACCGTAATCGAAGACGGCCTGATGGGGTACGATGGTCTGATCAACAATGAGCTTTTTCTGCCCTAACAGGGGATCAGTAACATTGGAATACTTTGTCAGGTGAGCTCCGGAGCTGGCGGCTGTCTGTACAGCAATCATGGGCACTAGTCGCTTCGTTGATCCTTGCAGAATTTTGCTCACGATTCCCGTCCCAAAGTAAGTATCTACCTCAGGCTCAATAGCTCCTAGGGTGGCCAGGACATTCGCTGCCTTCACAGCATCGATTGCGCTTCCGCCACCAACAACGACGATGCAGTCGGGTTGATGGTGCAAAATATAGCTCTCGATTCTATAAACGTCCTCCCGAGGAGCATTGGGTCTCGCGGCGGGAAAGATGCGCCCACCAGCCAACTCAAGGCCAGATTTCTCAAGTACCTCCACGATCTCTTGGACAAAGGGGGCAAAGCTATCTTTATTGGACACGACCAAGACGCTTTTGCCATATTTTCTGGCATAGCTCCCCACGGCATCAAGGGTATCTCGTCCAAAGGCATACTGATCACCCTTAAACTCCTTCAAGAGCCTGCGAGCCCTCCTTTTTAGGTCCATACCTTCTCCCCCTTTGTAGCCCATGTACTTTGCGAGCAGCATTACTATCGGTTGTTGCGAAGACGATCCACCGCGTTCACAATTATATTGTACATTGTTTACGTTCCATTTGCCAATGGATCTGGCCGAACCCTCAACAACCAGCCCTGCCGGCCAACGTTAGTGCTATGGCTACAGGGCTTAAAAGAGTCCTTTTAATTTGTCAAGATCAACCTTAGTGGGTCACCCCAGCGGACGAAATATGCGTTCTAAATCTAGTACTAATTCGGAGAATTGAATGGAGTAAGCCTTTTCGGGTGCTTTAAAAATGAGATGATGAGCGATTTCCCCTTCCTCAAAGCCATAGATACTAATGGTCTTGTTTTGCGGATCAACGATCCAGTATTCTCTAACTCCGCTGTCCGAGTAAAGAGACGGTTTCTTGATCAAATCGTGTCGCCTGCTTGAATCTGAGAGGATCTCACACACCAGTGTGGGCACACCTTTGTAATACCCGTCATCA
>DUPN01000057.1 GCA_012838305.1 Bacillota bacterium
GAGGGCCTGAGCGAAGAGGATGTTACGGAATACATGCGGCAGTTCCTCGAGAGAGGATGGGATGGCGACGAGTGGATGATCTACAGGAGTGTCGAATGGAATGGAAGCTCCTTCTATTCCTCCATGGAACCTTGGTGGGATGAAGGATTTGCCACCTTCTATTTCAACTTCTTTAAGGAATAACGTTAGGGGGTCCGACCCTGTGACTATCCAGTCACAGGGTCGGACCCCCAACGTACATAGAAACCGGCAGGAAGAATATAATGAACTGTGGAATACTGTGGGCAAGCGCCCTGAGTGCAAAGACATCAATGAGATGGGGAGGAATGCTTTGTGAAGAGCATCTGTGCTCTATGGAAGACCCCTCGACGGATGCTGGTCTGTGCTTTGCTTCTGATTCTGGTAAGTAGCTTCTTGGCTGGTTTGTTCCATACATCCTTCTACTCTGTGAAAATCGAACGAATCGAGTTTGCGACAGAACGGGGAACACTAAGTGCTCTCTTGTATATGCCCAAGGGAGCCGGTGCCAATGATTCCCGCCCGGTGATTATAACCACTCATGGATATCTGAACACCAAGGAGATGCAGGACGCCCCAGCCATCGAAATGTCCAGGCGCGGCTACATCGTTTTGGCCCTGGACATGTATGATCATGGCGATTCGAGGTGGGCGGGGGACATACCAGTAGGCGGCCACTTCGGCACATTCTGGATTTACGCTCAATCCGATGCCGCCAAATACGTTTACGAACAGCCCTACACGAAAAAGGATGGGGAAGGAAACGCCTATGTCTCAGTTAGCGGACACTCCATGGGTGGTTTCTCCTCGTTTATTGCCCTCTACATGGATGAGATGCAGGCACTGCAGACAGGGTATCGCATGATCTACACGGGTATTTCTGTCGGGTCGGACTTCTCCTATGCCGCGGCTGTGGCCACGCAGGACCAGTACCAGGCAGCCTTCGGATCCCGTACTGTGGGCATGATTGCCGCCCACTATGATGAGTTCTTCTTTAACAAGAGCGAGCAGGAAAGAACCGCCTCCGAAAAGGCCGTTTCTGGGACCGTCACCTATAAGGACTTCCCTGCAACCATGTCTGGAAAGTCCTTTCTGGGTCTAGATCCCACTGGTCCAGCTGGGGAAGCTGGTCGGTTCTATACCGTCCCATCGGGGGATCTTCTCGTCAACGACCAGGTAGTTAGGTCCAGTGAGGAAGGGCGCCACATCATCTACACACCCAACCAGACGCACCCCTGGAACCACTTCTCCAAAGCTACTACGGCGAATTTGATCGATTTTTATACCGAGGCCTTCGCCGGTGTTACTTCCCCCAATCAGACCAACGTCAACTTGAGTTCAGCTAATCAGATTTGGGCCCTCAAAGAAGCCTTCAATTTCCTATCCCTAGTCGGGTTTGTGATCTTGATTCTGGGTCTAGCGAGGCTCCTAATTACTGCTCCTTTTTTCAAGGAAGCGGTGGTTCCGGCACCCGCTGTTTTAGCCGTGCCTAAGTCACGCAATGAGAAGATCGTATCCTGGGTCGTCGTGATTATTGCTACGCTCTTGCCGGCCATCTTCTTCCCAGCCTTGTTCAACAAGAGCGCTGAGGGAATGGCTCCCCTGCTGAATGCTTCCTATGTCGTGCTTGCCCTTTGCGCCTTTTGCATCCTAGCTGCCTTGGCTCGATCCAAGGGTGAGCTGGCTTCAGCCCGTAACGCAACGATCCAAGGAGTGGTCATTGCCTTGTTTGCAGGAGCACTCGCCTTGTGGATTGGCAGGGCACCCTCGCTCCTTCCCTTAGGGCGCATCTTTAACCAGCCCACCACAAACCAGATTGCGTACTGGGCCGTGGCTAGCGGTCTGATTGCCGCCCTGATCAATGTGCTTGTCTACTATCTGGATAAGAAGAGGAAGGGAACCACATTTGAGAGCTATGGTATCACTTTCAAGCCCATGGTGATTGTGGCCAGTTTAGCCACAGCCCTAGTTACTGTAGTGGCGAGTTATGTGGTGCTCTGGATTATGCAGGCCCTGTTTACGGTGGACTTCCGAGTCTGGACCCTCGCGGTTCGCACCTTCAAGCTAGAACACGTTTACACAGCACTTCGCTATCTGCCGTTCTTCTTCATCTTCTACCTGATCAATGTGATCGTAGTGAATGCCAACAGCAGAGGGCTGAAGCGCTGGGGTTACTTGGTTGCTGTCTTGCTGAACACAGGGGGTTTAATCCTTTGGCTTCTCAGACAATATGGGACGCTCTTTATCACGGGAGTGGCCGCCTATCCCACCGAGAACCTGAATGGAATCCTGCTCTTTGCCCTCGTACCCATTTTGGGTCTGGCCGGCGTTTATTCCCGCAAGCTCTTTGAAGAAACGGGGAATGTCTGGCTGGCTGCCTTTTTGAACACGATCCTCTTTACCATGATTACTGTAGCGAACACGGCCATGTTCTGGAACTTTGTCTAGCATTCAAAAGGGTAGCTGAAGCTAACTCCCAACCCAACGTATCAACGTATAGAGGCTCCTCTGCCCTTTGGTGGAGGGGCTTCCAGCTAAATTCCAAACGATCCCCAGCTTCCTCAGAGCCTAGTTTGTCCTCAAATACAAAGGAATTTTCAAGAACCCTGGGGACTGTTTCCACTCAAGTGGAATCCATTCGCCTCTCCACCGCAAAGTGAGGATAATCAACGAGCCGCGTTCGTTCATCCGAAACTGCGGCTCTTTGATTGGACAGAATCAGCGGACCCAAGGCCTTTGGCATCAATAATCCCGGTATTTTTTCCAGACCTCTAGGACCAATTCGTAGCGTTTGGGGTCCATTCCTTTGAAGGGAATATTGCTGGTAGAGAAGATGTAGCCTCCGCCGGGTTTGCCATGCTTGAGGGCGTAGGTAGCACTCGCGATCACCTCTTCATCCGTTCCGGTTTGCAGCGCGGCGCAGTGCACATTGCCGCAGAGGCAGACACGATCTCCCACAAGGTCCTTGACTTCTTTAATGTCGACCCCTGCCATAGGGTCTAGGGAATGAAGGGCATGGGGTTCACAGGCTACCAATTGATCGAGGATGGGCATAATGTTTCCGTCCGTGTGTTTGATGGTGTAGGCCCCAGCCTTCTTAGTCTCAGCGATGATCCGCGCTAGATAGGGTTGCACGAAGCGAGCAAACATGGTGGGTGAGAGGAAAGGACCTGTATTGAAGCAGTAGTCGGAACACAGAATGAAGCTGTCAATTCCCCCGTCAATATGGCGTTTGTTGCGCTCAATGGCGGCATGAGCCATCTGGTCTGCTTCTTCCTCCACAGACTGGGGATCATCGGCAATGCGGTAGACAAACTGCTCAAACTCGCTTCCTTTAGGGATGGCAAAGGTACCATCGCCTTTGGTGGTGAGCATGAACGTATCACCGACGAGGCTGCGGATGTGCTGTGCTGTGACCCTGATCCACTCTTCGTCCAAATAGTGGATGGGTATGATCGAATACTCCAAGGCCGAATACACCCTGATCATGTACTCTGCATTGGCTTTCACCCGATGCTCTTGCTCCTGGAAAGTTAGTCCCTCTAGGTCCTCTTGGTGCAGAAACCTCTGCCCGAACATTTCTTCCTCCAATTGGAACTCGAGTTCAAATGTTGGTACCTGATCTGGAATTCCTAGATTCAGTGCCGCTTCTGCTCGTTCTCTCGGTTTCAACACAGCTTCCCCCTATCTTCCCGATCTACATTCAACGCGCGGGGTCGGACCCCCTTTTTTGCGCAAGTTGCGCAATATGACCTTTCCCAAACCACCAAAATACATCTCAAACCCGAAAAACATTTAAAAATAAGGAGGATTTCCTTTACATCCGCAGAAATATGCTCATAAATGGAGAAACACGCAGTCAATGTCATGCGCAATTTGCGCAACGTCAAGCCACACACAGAACCGAAATGAGCCGCACACAGAACCTAAATCGTGAGCAATCATAGGCGATAATCTTAGACAAACCACAACCGCCAGACAAACCATGATCTGCAGACAAAACCCTACTCCATCCACAAGCAGGAGGACGAACCGTGCGAGTGACCCTAAAAGATATAGCAGCAGAATTGGGGCTATCTGTGACCACAGTATCCCGGGCCATCACCGGCCAGGGACGCATTAGCCCGTACACTCGGGAGCAGGTCCTGAAGAAAGCTCAAGAAATGGGATACCAGCCCAGACCCACGTGGGAAAACGGGGGACGCAAGAGCATTTGCATCGTCTTTAACGCCCGCCTCCAATCCCTCGCCACCGACCCTTTCTACGGTACTGTCATGGTGGGAGTGGAGAATGAGTGCCAGAAATACGGCTATAAGGTCTTCTTTCAGACCATCTCCAGGAGTGATGACGACAGTCTCTGGGAACTCCACGAAAGCGGCCAATTAGACGGCCTAATTCTCGTGGGAGCTGATGTCTATCCAAGCGTCGTCATTCAAGCCCAAGAGTATGGAATTCCCGTAGTTCTTGTGGATAACTGGCATCCCGATCTAGACGTGGATAGCATTGTAACCGACAATCGAGGCGGCATTATGCGCCTAGTCAACTACTTGGTGAGCCAGGGACATGAGAGAATCGGATTTATTGGTGGGCCCCTTTCCCACCGTTCCCTCCAAGAGAGGTACGATGGTTACCGGGCGGCCCTTCGAGAGAACGGAATCACCCGCAGTCGGGAATGGTGCTGGCTGCACACTGCCCCGGGGCCCCAAGTGAGCCAGGGACAAGAAGGAATTGAAGCTCTCTTGCAGCGGGGCATGCCGGTGACAGCCGTGATTACGGACAATGATAGTACAGCGGTGGGTGTGCTGAAAGGTTGCGAACTGGCGGGTCTGAACGTGCCGGACGATCTCTCCCTCGTCGGCTTTGATAATGTGGAACTTAGCGAGCACTCCAATCCTCCCCTGACCACAATCAACATTTACAAACGGAGAATGGGAATCATGGCCGCCAGGAGACTGCACGAACTGATTGGGGGAAAGGATGCGGACGTCCCCTTGCGCATCACCTTGGGTACCGAATTAATCGTTCGTAGATCGGTCAAGGGGTTGCATGACAAACCTTGAATCGCAAACCTCAAATCACAAACCTCAAATCACAAACCCTAAATCACAATCCGTTACCATATTCAACCCTAAGCCATGGGAACCATCCAGCCACACGAACGAAGCACCCAACGTCCGATTCAACAGCATGCACAACAATCTACCCAGCAACCCACCTAGCAATCCACCCAGAAACGCAGAAAGCAGCTCGCATCGCAACCAATGCAATCCAAAGTCATTAACACAGTTCACTAAACCAGGAGGCTCATCCATGTTCAAACTCAGGCGTTTATCGGATCAACCCATATTGGAACCTATTCCAAACCATCCTTGGGAGAGTGCCGCCGTCTTTAACTGCGGCGTAGCAATCCAGGACCAAAGGATGGTCATGATCTATCGAGCAGCAGACCGGGATTTTTCCACCATTGGCGATGAAAAACCCGATGCTCTTCGCAAATTCACTTCCAGCCTGGGTTATGCGGTCAGTGATGACGGGATTCACTTCACACGCCAAGCCCATCCCATCTTCCAAGGGCAAGGGGAACAAGAAGCCTGGGGTGTGGAAGACCCTCGCCTCAGCAGAATCGATGATAGATACTACATGCTCTACACCGCTTTTGGGGGGCGATCCTGGGACGATCACAGAATTTCCATGGCCACGTCCAACGATCTCCTCACTTGGGAGCGGCATGGCGTGGTTCTCGATGAGCCCAATAAAGATGCAGGCCTCTTGGAAACCAAGGTAGGCGGGAAGTACATGCTCTTTCACCGCCGTATGCCCCATATCTGGAGCGCTTTTTCGGAAGACCTCCACTTGTGGCACGATCATCAGATCGTGATGGAGACTCTTGCTGGAGGTTGGGAAGAGAACAAAATCGGCATTGCAGGACAGCCCATTCCGACCCGCCAGGGTTATCTCATGCTCTACCATGCAGTGGACGATCGTAAAGTCTATCGTTTGGGAGCCGCCCTCCTAGACGGGGACGATCCCACCCGGGTGGTGCGGCGTTTACCTCGGCCCATTCTCGAACCAGAAATGCCTTGGGAAAGGGCAGGACACGTACCCAATGTCGTCTTCAGCTGCGGCCAAGTGGTCAAGGATGGCTTCCTCTATGTCTATTATGGCGGTGCCGACACCGTGATTGGTGTGGCTGGGATTGAAATGGACAACATTGTCTTCTAGGAGCGATTCCATGAAGAGCATACCTCAAGTCAAGATCGCCTATATTGAGCAATTTCCCCGGGTTCCAACCCCCTTTAGGCTGCGGAATTGGGCAAATACAGCTCGCAGCTACACCGAGGCGGCTTTCCGCGAACTCGCCACGGTTGAGACGCTCAAAAAGCCCACCGCCGGGGGGTATCTCGGTGATATCTTTACCATTCCCAGCTATGTGGAGCGGGAGGGCACAAAGGGTGAAGCCCTCACTTGCCTGGGAGCTTTGGTGGGCGGAGGTTTGGCAGGCTTTGATCTGACCCGATTCGAGGGGCGAGACTGGACGGCTATGGCCGATGCCTATTATACCAGGGTAAACGGTTGCGGCCTTGTGCTTAACAACCTCGATGCAGCCAACACATGCGGTTCTTTTTGGTATGACATTTTCCCCAGCTGCCTCTACTTCCACCTGGATTCCCTCTATCCGGGCCATCCTTCCCGCAGGGAGAAGATGCTGGAGATCGCCCAAAGCTGGCTAGAAGCCCTCCCTAGGCTCAAAGGCAACTTTGAACATACCGGGTTTGACTTCGCCAAGATGGAGCCTGTGGACTCGGGGTTTTGGGTGGAGCCGGATGCAGCCATTGGCTTGGCGTACATCTTCTATATTTCCTACCTCATATGGAAGGAACAGCGCTTTTTCGACGCGGCTGTGGCCACTTTGACAGAAATGGGTCGGTTTCCAGAGAACCCCTACTACGAGATTCTCGGTTCCTATGGTCCCTGCCTGGCCGCGAGGATGAACGCAGAACAGAAGACGAAGCTTCCGATCCATCGTTTTCTAAGCGATGTGTTTGACGATTCTTCCGGGGCCCGTCCCGGTTGGGGAATCATCAAGGAACGCTGGGGAGCCTACGACGCCCAGGGACTGGCGGGAAGTACAACAGACAGCCAAGGCTATGCCTTTGCCATGAACACCTTTGTCACCGCAGGACTGCTGGCCCCACTTGTGCGCTATGCACCCCAGTACGCCAAGTCCATGGCCAAATGGCTGCTCCATGTGGCCGTGAACAGTAATTTGTTCTATCCCGATGCCCTTCCAGCAGCGCACCAGCGCAATTGGGCCTGGAGCAAGGCCAAGAACATTGCAGATATCAGCTATGAAGGGGTACGACACCGAGGCCAATCGGTTCCCTTTGCCACAGGCGATCATGCGGGCTTCTTTAACCCCTATGGTGCCTGGGCGGTGGCTTTTTTGGGAGCTTTGTTTGAACCCACGTCTGTTCCCGAGATTTTGAAGATCGATTTGGTGGCAACCGAGTTTCACGCTCCACCTGCTTATCCAACCTATCTACTGTACAATCCCCTCCCCGTGGCCAAGAAGATAGAGATTTCCTCAGGGGAAGGAAGGGTAGATATCTATGATCTCGTCTCCCAACGCTTTCTCCGCGAGCAAGCCCGGGGTTCTATTGAAGTCGAATTGAAGCCGGATCAGGTCGTGGTTCCCGTACTTCTGCCAAGTGATCACCCTGACGAAGTAAGCCAAGGAGATCGCGCCCGCGCTGGCATTGTCTATGCCTATAGAGTGGATGGCCAGACCATGCCAATTGAGATCCCCCTTCCCAAGGGACATTTGTCCAGAAGTAGACCTGTTCAGGTCTCTTCCGCGGCAGATCCCCGCTTTGCCGGCGGGGGAGCTGTGGATGCCAATTGGGGTACCTGGTGGCAGCCGGATCCAAAGGATCCAGAGCCTTGGCTTCAGGTCGACTTAGGTGTCGCTGCGCCGGTTACCCGAGTGAAACTCCGCTGGCTCAAAGATCGGGAGCCCCGGATATGTATGCTCCTTTCCTCAAAGGACGGACGGAGTTGGGATCGACTGGCCCAAATCGACCCCGTTCCCAGGGGACTGAATGTAGTAGATCTGTCCCCAGCAAAGGAGGCATCCCAGATCAAGATCACTTGTGAGCCCAAGAGCGAAGAGTGCCAGCTGGCCCTGGTAGAGTTGGAGGTGTACTCGTGAAACGCGCTTTGGTATCCTTAGCTCTTTTCTTAAGTTTCCTTGCGCCCATCTTTTGTCCGCAGGAGGTTTTCAGCCGCGAGCTTCGCTATCACGAGTATTTGACCGAGCTCACCGCAATAGAGGGCGCGGTGAGGCCCCATCTTGAGCATGCAGTTTCAGCCAACACCTTCACGGATGCCCACAAAGCGGCCAGTCAAGTCGATGGAAGCGTTCTGGTGGACGAGGGGGGGTATATCGAATGGAAGGTGGATCTGCCCCAGGCTGGCTTGTACAATCTGAGCCTACTCTACATGGGAGCTCCGGGGCGGGGGGCCAGCATGGAACTGGAACTTCTGCTAGGCGGCGAACGTCCCTTTGCCGAGGCCCGTTATCTTGTCTTTCACCGCACCTTTAAAAGCGGGGGGAGCATTCAAAAAGACAGCTTGGGCAATGAGATTCGCCCGGCTCAAATTGAGCATTCCATCTGGCGGACAGAGCCTCTCCGAGATTCACGGGGCTATACGCCAGAACCTTTCCTATTCTATCTCCAAGAGGGCGCCAACATAATCAGGCTCATCGCTCACCAGGAACCCATTATCATCGGCAGTCTGACGGTCAGCCAGATTAAACAGCCAGCCCCCTACGGGCAAGTGGCCAAGACCCAACCAGCGGAGTCCGCCACAGGCATCTTCCTCAAAATCCAGGGAGAAGACGCCCTGCTGCGGTCCCAGCCCACCCTCTTTGCCATTTCCGACCTGGGGGACCCTACCATGGAACCCTACCACCCAGCCCAGATTCGCCTCAACTCCATAGGGGGATGGCGCTTCAGCCAGCCCGGGCAATGGATTACTTGGGAATTCACCGTTCCCCAGTCTGGTCTGTATACGATTGCCTTTAAGGCCAAACAAAACATCCGCAGGGGTATCGCCAGCAATCGCAGGGTATTAATCGACGGCGAAGTACCCTTTCTGGAGCTTGAGACGGTGGAGTTTCCTTATTCCACCCGTTACCAGATGCAGGTTCTCGGAAGCGCAGACGGTCCCTATCTCATCTACCTCGAACAGGGACGCCACGAACTGACCTTAGAAGTGGTCTTAGGAAGCCAGGCTGCTTTAGTCCAGGCAGTGGAGGACAGTCTCTACGAACTGAACACAATCTACCGGAGAATCATTATGGTGATCTCCCCAGACCCCGATCCCCTCCGGGATTACCAACTGCCCGAGCGGATTCCCGAAGTGCTCTTGCACATGGCCGAGCAGGCGGAGATTCTGCACCAACTCGCCGATCAGCTCGAAGACAGTAGCCAGGAGCGGGGGGGACATATGCTCACGGTACGCAATCTCGCCCTGCAGCTAGAGAGTATGGTGGCCGTGCCTGAATCCATCCAAGTGCGCCTGGAAGAGTACCGCGATAATCTGAGTGCTTTGGGAACCTGGATCCTGCAGACCATGGAACAGCC
>DUPN01000005.1 GCA_012838305.1 Bacillota bacterium
GCGGCTGCTTGTCTCACCGTGTGTGAACCTACCTCCAACGGAATCGGTGGCGATGCCTTTGCCATCGTGGCCTTTGGCGGTAAACTCTTTGGGTTGAATGCCAGCGGACCCGCTCCCCAGGGGATCTCCCTGGGAACTTTAGTGCAACAAGGATATGGGGAGATTCCCAAGTACGGCTTTGTACCAGTGAATGTGCCAGGTGCCCCCGGGGGTTGGGCTGCTCTCTCCGAACGATTTGGGAGCCTGCCTCTGACGGAGGTATTTACTCCGGCCATTTCCTATGCGGAAAAGGGTTATGCTGTTTCACCGATTCTAGCCCACTTTTGGAACAGGGCCTTTCAAAAGTACCGAAAGAAGTGCTCTGGAGAGGAGTTTCAGGCGTGGTTTGATACCTTCGCTCCTGAGGGAAGGCCTCCCCAGGCAGGGGAGCAAGTGCGCTTGCCCCAACATGCGAAGAGCCTTAGGCAGATTGCAGAGACCATGGGAGAAGCTTTCTACCGAGGGGAAATCGCTCAGCGCATAGACGACTTTTCCAGGAAATACGGTGGTTTCTTGCGGGCCAGCGATCTAGGGGACTATCAAGCAGAATGGGTGGAGCCCATCTCCACGCGTTACCGTGACTTGGATGTCTGGGAGATCCCCCCTAATGGCCAAGGGATCGTCGCTTTGATGGCCCTTAATATCCTCAGAGGTTTTGATTTTTCCAAGGAGGATAAGCATTCTTCCCTGACATACCATCGACAGATTGAAGCATTGAAGCTCGCTTTCGCCGATTGCCAACTGCATGTGACCGATCCCAAGCGTATGGAGATCGGGGTGGAGGAGTTGCTGTCAGAAAGCTGGGCCCGGGAAAAACGCAAGCTGATCGGGTCTCGAGCCCTTTTGCCGCCCAGGTCCGAAGAAACTAGGGGAGGAACCGTTTATCTGACAACGGCGGATGCCGAGGGGAATATGGTGTCCATGATTCAAAGCAATTATATGGGGTTTGGGTCAGGTCTGGTGGTACCGGGTACAGGTATCGCCTTGCACAATAGGGGGCACAACTTCTCCTTTGATCCCCATCATCCCAACCGCTTAGCCCCTGGCAAAAAACCCTATCACACCATTATCCCCGGGTTTTTGACCAAGGATGGCCGGCCTTTGGGGCCCTTCGGGGTGATGGGAGCCTTTATGCAGCCCCAAGGTCATGTACAGGTTGTGATGAACCTAGCGGACTTTGGGCATAATCCTCAAGCCGCGCTAGATGCTCCCAGATTCCAATGGATCAAGGGCAATCGAGTACATCTGGAAAAAACTTTGCCGGCCTTGGCCGCGGAGCAGCTCAAACAGATGGGTCATGAGACCATCATAACAGAAGAAAACGCAGGTTATGGCCGGGGTCAGATCATTTTGCGTCTGGATAACACCACACTTGTGGGAGGAACCGAAAGCCGGGTTGACGGTACGGTGGCCGTGTGGTAGGGAAGGACTGGCACCCTCAAAGGAGAAGAAAGTAGGAGATTTGTCCGTTGGAAATGAGGAGTCACCATGATCTATTTGGACCAGGCGGCCACATCCTATCCCAAACCGCCTGAGGTGGGCAAGGCCATGTGTCTGGCTTTACAGACGGCGGGAAACAGTGGAAGGGGTGGCCATTTGCTGAGTTTGGAGGCCAGTCGCCTTGTTTTTGAGGTTCGCTGGGAACTGGCCCGCTTTTTTGGTGCTGAGGATGCCAGTTGTCTGGCCTTTACAGCGAATGCCACGGAGAGCTTGAACCTTGCTCTCCTCGGTGTTCTGAGGCCCGGTGATCATGTGATCACCACAGAGTTGGAACATAATAGCGTGCTGCGCCCCTTGTACAGTTTGGAAAAAAGGGGAGTGGAAGTGACCATTCTCAAGGCAGACCGTCTGGGAGTTGTGGACTTTTCAAATTTGGGATCGCACTTGCGCCTGAACACCCGGGCCCTTGTGGTAAACCACGCCTCTAATGTTACAGGGAATGTTGTGGACCTCGGTTTTGTCGGGGAATTTTGCCAGGATCATGACCTTATCTTGATCGTAGATGCGGCCCAGACTGCTGGCTGGTATCCCTATGATCTCCAGCATTCGCCCATCGATATCCTGGCCTTTACAGGTCACAAGGGTCTTTGGGGACCCCAGGGTGTTGGAGGTATTTATGTCAAACCAGATCGTGTTGGGGTCAGACCCCTGAAGACCGGCGGCAGTGGAGTGCAAACCTTTTCCAAGACCCATCCCAGCGAGATGCCTGAAGCCCTCGAGGCCGGCACACTTAATCTCCCTGGTATTGCAGGTCTTGGTGCCGGACTTCGCTATATTCAAAATCTAGGACTCTCACAGATTCGCAAAAACGAGGCAGAGCTCATCACGTACTTCTATCAAGGAGTGCGGGGGATTCCCGGGATCGAGGTGTATGGAGACTTTTCCTGCCTGAACCGCTGTCCCATCGTATCTTTGAATATTGAGGACATGGACTCCAGTTTGGTGAGCCGGCTTTTGGCTGAGGAATACGGGATATTCACCCGCTCGGGGGGGCACTGTGCACCTTTGATGCATGCTGCCTTAGGTACAAAGGAGCGGGGTGCGGTGCGCTTTAGCTTGTCTCATATGAATACCAAAGAGGAGCTGGATGTCGCATTGCAGGCCCTAGCCGAACTGGCGGCGGGGCAAGGGAGAGAGTACCATGGCTAAGACAAGAGTTGTGGTTACCTTCCGAACTACAACCGAGGCCATGGCCTGGGAACGGACCTGTAAGACGGAAGGTTTACCAGGGAGACTGATTCCTATGCCCGTGGAGATTAGTGCCGAATGCGGTTTAGCTTGGATTGTTTCCAAAGAGGAGAAGGAGCCCTTGCTCATGCGGGCCAGGCAATTGGACCTAAGTTATGCTGACGTGATAGAATTGAAGAAGGAAACGAGGTGAAGGCCGTGGCGGACAGAGTTTTCTGCCGAGGAGGCGGTTGAACCGCAAAACTTGGACCGGAGGTCCTCCAGAACGTGTTGGCAAAGTTGCCGCGTATCCAGGATCCCAATTTCTTGGTGGGTTTTGACCACTCCGATGATGCCGCGGTGTACAAGCTCACCGATGAATTGGCCATGGTGCAAACCTTGGATTTTTTCCCGCCCATGGTAGAAGATCCCTATGTGTTTGGGCAGGTAGCGGCGGCCAATGCCCTCAGTGACATTTACGCTATGGGTGCGGTGCCCAAGACGGCCCTGAATATTGTCTGCTTTCCAGCGAAATTGGATATGGGCATTCTGGATCAAATCCTGCGGGGCGGCAGTGAGAAGGTGATGGAAGCGGGTGCCGTTTTGGCAGGCGGACATTCCATTGACGATGTGGATGTGAAATACGGGCTTTCTGTGACCGGTCTTGTTGATCCCCGCAAAATCTATACGAACATAGGCTGTAGGGCTGGGGATGTATTGATCCTGACAAAACCCTTGGGCGTGGGCATCGTGTGTTCCGCCGACCGGGTGGGAGAGGCGTCAGAGGATGCTATGACCCATGCTGTCAAATCCATGATAACACTGAACAAGTACGCTGCAGAGGTTTTGGGCCGGTACCCTGTTCATGCCCTTACCGATGTGACCGGTTTTGGTTTCTTAGGGCACTTACATGAGATGCTGGCTGGACAGGTTTCCGCCATAGTCGTCAGTGGGCAGGTTCCCCACATTCCCCAAGCCCTGCACTATGCCGAGGAGTTTTTGATCACCGGCGCAGCCCAGCGTAATCGAAACTTCCTGGAAGACTATGTGCAGATAGAACCTGGGGTGTCCTTTGGCTTGGAGGAGCTGCTCTTTGATCCCCAAACTTCGGGAGGATTGTTGGCAAGTGTTCCGGCCAGGGTGGCGAAGGAGCTCGTGGCAGAACTAGAACAACTGGGTCTGCCCTGCGGAATTGTGGGGGAGATTATACCTAGGGTGGAAAAGGAGATTATGGTACGATGAGAAGGGAAATTGACGCTACAGGTCTAGCCTGTCCCTTACCTGTTATTGAGACCAAGAAAGCCTTGAAAGACATGTCCCAAGGCCAGCTTGATGTAGTAGTGGACAATGCCATTTCGCTGCAGAATTTAGAGAAGATGGCCAAACAAATGGGCTTAGATTACAGTTTAGAAACGGTTGACGATGCACGGCACATTATTCATATTCAGGTAGGAGAAGGAGCCCAGACCGCCGAGGAGAGGCAAGTCCTAACAAGAAAAAGGGCGGGCAAGAAAGTTGTGGTGCTGTCATCGGATCAGATGGGAGCGGGCCATCCCGAACTGGGGCGGGTCTTGATGAACAGTTTTATCTTTGCCCTCACAGAACTTGAGAACCTTCCAGACCAAGTACTGCTCTATAATGGCGGTGTGAAGCTGGCGGTCGCCGGTTCTGATGCCCTGGCTGATTTGCAGACACTAGCCGAGCAGGGGGTCGAGATCGTAAGTTGCGGTACCTGTTTGAACTTCTTTGAACTTACCCAGGAGCTTGCAGTGGGGTCTATCACCAATATGTATGAAATAGTGCAATGCCAGATGGAAGCGGCCATCATTATTCAGCCATAGACCGAGAGGGGTTTTTGGAATGAAGTATTTCACGCCGTTTAGACCGGGGCAACATGATTACGAATATGCTAAGCGGGCTCTGGAGGCTGGGTTGACAGGTTTTGAGGCGGTGTACCGCGAGTCCTACGAGACCCCCGAGGTTCACCTACAGTATGTGGAAGACCTTCAGAATCTGAAGAAGAATCTGGACGCGGCTTTTTCTGTCCATGCTCCAATCCGCGATATTCACCTAGGGAGCTTAAACCGCAGAGTGCGGGATGTAGCCATTGAGGAGATTAGGGGGAGTTTGCGTTTTGCCCGGATGTTTGGCGCTTCGTTGGTGGTTGTCCATCCAGCACCGGGCATAGCGGGCATACCTGGTGCATCGTCTAAAGTGGAGCGTCCTCAGAAAAGCGAGGGCGGGGATCTGGAGCGCCAAGAGGAGCTCATGGTTCGAGCGGTGAAAGACTTGGCCGATTACGCACCCGATCTGCTCATTGGCCTAGAAAACTTGGTCTATCCTCACGAGATGTATCGCAGCGCGGAGGAACTGGCGGAGCTGATCAAAAAGGTAAACCGCTCCAATGTGGGCCTCACCTTGGATGTGGGACACGCGGTGAACTGTGGCCACGACCCGGCAGACTTCTTCAACCTACTGGGGGATTCCGTCTTCCATGTACATCTTCATGATAACGATGGGGTAATTGATCAGCACTTGCCCTTAGGCCAGGGAATCATAGATTATGTCGCGGTGATTCAGAGCCTCAAGCGGATGGATTACCAAGGCGTAGTCAACCTGGAGTTCTCTTTGGATGATCCTGATCGCTATTGCGACTATCTCCACGAATTCCGGTAGGTGCCGTATGTATACGAAGGAAGAACTCAAGTCACAGCTTCAAACGATCGGCATTAAGCCCTGCGATACCCTCCTGGTCCATGCCTCCGTGAAGGCGGTGGGCCCTGTGCAGGGGGGCGCTGACACAGTACTTGATGCCCTCAGTGAGTTTATGGCCCCAGGCCTCCTCGTGCTGCCCACTCATACTTGGGATCAGATGAATAACCCTGATTACGTTTTCGATGTTGTTCAGCAGCCCTCCTGCGTGGGTATCTTGACCGATTTATTCCGGCAGCGTCCTGGCGTGGTCCGCTCCTGGCACCCCACGCATTCTATCGCCGCGTTGGGGGCCGATGCTGCCGACTTTGCCAGCGGAGAGGAACGCCTGGAGACTCCCTGTGCCAGAGAGGGCTGTTGGGGTAAACTCTATGACAGAGGGGCCAAGGTCCTTTTTTTAGGCGTTGACCTCAGCCGCAACACTTTGATTCATGCAGTGGAAGAATGGGCCCAGGTCCCGAGGCGCCTCAACCCCGACTATCGACTGTTCAAGATTCGGACGCCAGACGGCAGGCTTTTGGATCGGCCCATGCGTGGCCACAAGGCACCAATTCGCAATATCTCCGCCAATTACGTCAAGTTGACTACACCCTTGCTCAAACGGGGTATTGCGGTGCAAGGGACAATCGGAGACGCTAAGAGCATTTTGGTTGACGTTGTACCCATGGTTGATCTGACCATGGAATTTCTCCAGCGGAATCCCGACTTGTTTCTCGATCGGGAGCCCGTTCCGAAAGAGTGGTATTAATGCAGCCCCGCCTGAAGCAGCAGATTGACTTTCTCATGGAAATCGACAAGTTGAAGCATGTCTACAGGCAAAACCTAGTAGCGAATGGTTCGCGCCGCGAAAACGATGTGGAGCATTCCTGGCATCTGGGGGTAATGGCCGTCATCTTGCAGGAGTATGCGGCGGAGCCGGTGGATATGGCTAAAGTGATGAAGATGGTTCTCTTACATGATCTGGTTGAAATTGATGCAGGAGATACCTTCGCCTACGATCCTGAGGCGGGTTTGGATAAGGAAGAGAGGGAAACAGCCGCTGCGGATCGCCTGTATGGGATGTTACCATCCGATCAGGGCCAGGAACTAAGGACTCTATGGGATGAGTTTGAAGCCAGGGAAACCCCAGAAGCGAAGTTTGCAGCGTGCTTAGATCGCCTCCAGCCCCTCCTCAATAACTACCACACCGCGGGAGGCACTTGGCAGACGCATGGCGTCTCCAGCGGCCAGGTGCGCAAGCGCATGGAGCCGGTGGGTGAGGGTGCACCCTGCCTGGGTGATCTGGCAGAGAGGCTGATCCAAGAGGCCATCGCCCAGGGGATACTTCAGGAATAGGCAGTAAAAAACGGTCCCGAGGGACCGTTTTGACTTATTTCACCACGATATTGTAAATGCGTCCGGGTACGTAGATCTCCTTGACAATGGTCTTCCCGGCGATCGCCCTTTGGATATTGTCGTTGGCCATCGCTTTCTCTCGGGCTGCTTCTTGGGAGTCATTGAGGTTGACGGTGATATCGCCCCGCACTTTGCCGTTGACTTGTACTCCGATGGCAATGGTTTGGGCAATTGTTTTCTCTTCGTCATAGCTCGGCCAACTCTGTTCATGGAGCATACCCTCGAAGCCCAGGACTTGCCACAGTTCTTCCGTGATATGGGGAGCAACGGGGTTCAACAGGATCAGGAATGTTTTCATTTCGGCTTCATTGATGGTTCCTAGTTGGTTTACCTCATTGAACAGGGTCATCAAGGCCGCGATGGCTGTATTGAACTTCAGGCTTTCGTAATCGTGGCTCACCTTCTTGATAGTCTGGTGCATCTTGGCCTCTAAGGCCTCACTGTAGGCGCTGCCTGCCTTGACTGTGTCCTTCAGCTTCCAGACCCTGTCCAAAAACCGCTTGCAGCCCCTGACGCCATCGGTGCTCCAGGGTACACTTTTCTCGAAGTCCCCGATGAACATTTCATACATGCGCAAGGTATCGGCACCGTATTCTTTGACTACATCATCAGGGTTGACCACGTTGCCCCTGGACTTGGACATTTTCTCATTGTTTTCACCCAGGATCATTCCGTGGGAAGTCCGCTTTTTATAGGGTTCGGTCCCTGGAACAACTCCGATATCATACAAGAACTTATGCCAGAACCTAGAATAGAGCAGATGCAAGGTGGTGTGTTCCATGCCGCCATTGTACCAGTCTACCGCCATCCAGTAGTCAAGATTCTCCCGGCTAGCCAGAGCTTGATCGTTATGGGGATCAGTGTAGCGCAAGAAATACCAAGACGAGCCCGCCCATTGCGGCATCGTATCGGTTTCGCGCTCAGCATACCCGCCGCATGTGGGGCAGGTTGTTTCGACCCAGTCCCGCATCTTGGCGAGGGGAGATTCTCCGGTGTCCGTTGGTTCGTAGTTCTCCACTTGTGGGAGACGCAGCGGCAGCTCCTCTTCGGGAATGGCTACCCAGCCGCAATCGGAGCAGTGCACCAAGGGGATGGGCTCGCCCCAGTACCGCTGCCTCGAGAACACCCAGTCCCGCAGTTTGTAGTTGACCTTGGGCACACCCAAACCCTTCTCCTCCAGCCAGGCGGTGATTTTCTTTTTGGCGCTGTCCACATCCAGGCCATTTAAGAATCCAGAGTTGACCATGGTGCCTGTTTCTGTTTGGGTGTAAGCCTCCTGGGTCACATCGCCTCCAGCCACAACCTCAATAATGGGAAGGTCGAAGGTCTTGGCAAATTCCCAGTCTCGCTCGTCATGGCCTGGTACCGCCATGATGGCCCCCGTTCCATAGCTCATGAGTACGTAGTCCGAGACCCAAATGGTGATCTCTTCGCTGTTCACCGGGTTAAGGGCGGCCAAACCTTCGATTCTCACTCCGGTTTTTTCGTGATTCAGTTCAGCCCGCTCAAACTCGGTCTTCTTGCGTGCCTCTGCTTGATAGGCCTTAATGACTTCAAGGTTTGCGATCCGGTCTTGAAGCTTCTCCAAAATGGGATGTTCTGGCGAGATCACCATGTAGGTTGCGCCAAAGAGGGTATCTGGCCGTGTGGTGAACACCGTGAGGGACTCTGCGGTATCCTTAATCGCAAAGGATACGTCGGCCCCCTCGGAACGTCCAATCCAGTTACGCTGTTGGATTTTCACCCGTTCAATGTAATCGACCTCGTCCAAATCTTCGATAAGACGCTCCGCGTACTCGGTAATCTTGAGCATCCATTGGTTCTTAACCCTGGTTTCCACTCCATGCCCGCAGCGTTCACAGCTTCCGTCCACAACTTCTTCATTGGCCAAGCCGATTTTGCAGCTGGGACACCAGTTGATGGGCATCTCTTTTTTGTAGGCCAGGCCCTGCTCAAACAGCTTGATGAAAATCCATTGGGTCCACTTGAAGTAGTTGGGATCGGTTGTGTTCACTTCTCGGGACCAGTCAAAGGAAAAACCCAAGGAGCGCATTTGCTCTTTAAAACGGGCTACATTGCGTTCCGTGACCACTGCTGGGTGGATCTTGGTCTTGATGGCGTAGTTCTCTGCTGGCAGACCAAAGGCGTCCCAGCCCATGGGGAAGAGGACATTGTAGCCTTCCATACGTCGCTTGCGTGCTACCACATCCAGTGCAGTATAGGGTCTGGGGTGACCAACGTGCAGTCCTTCACCAGATGGATAAGGGAATTCCACAAGGGCATAGAACTTGGGTTTGCTCGTGTCTTCTGTCGTCTTGAAAGTCTCGTTCTCATCCCAAATCTTCTGCCATTTCTGTTCTAGGCTTTGATGGTTGTATCGGGCCATTTTTCTTCCTCCTGCTTCTACAAATAGAAATAGAAAAAATCTTTCTTCTCTGCACTTAGAGACGAAAGATCCGCGGTACCACTCTAATTGTCTGCTCGAATGAGATTAGCTTAAGTAACTCGAGTTCAGACCCCTTAAGGCATGGTAACGGAATGACCGGTTTGTGCTAGACCGCAGCTTCACACAAACAGCTCCCAGGCGAGTTCCGGGCGGATTTGTGTTGCTTTGCACCTAACAGCAACTCTCTAGGACGCCTCCACATAACCCGTACTGCTCCTGCTCACAGCTTCATGTATTAGAGCCATTGTATCAACTCATGCCCTTGATGTCAACAGATACGCTTTGACAACCCAAATCCTAGCGCCATCTGAAGGGGACCTCTCAGGCGCGGGTTTGAATCGTCCGTTGACTGCTCTTGATGTTCGTGACGCTCCTTATCGCCATTTTTCATCAGTTCTCATCCAA
>DUPN01000058.1 GCA_012838305.1 Bacillota bacterium
CTACTGGCAATGCTTGAGATCAACACCGGCGATCAGACTGTAGTCAAAACAGCATGATTTATAGCTATCGGGAGCTATTTGGATCAATACTACGAATCACAAATTCTACGGAGCTAGGGACACCATCCGGTGTACAGTCATACTCCAAAATAAAACACCCATGAGGACGCCTATCCCCCATGGGCATGAAAAGGTGTTGTTGTTACCGCTCCCCTATCCCTTCACCGAACCACTGGTTAAACCACGGATAAAATACTTCTGAAGAAACCCGAAAACTAAGATGGGTGGGATTGAAGCGACTACCGAACCTGCAAAAAGCGGGCCCCAACGGGTTTGATACTGCCCCACGAAAAGACTTAGGAACACCGGTATGGTCTGCATCGACATAGTTGATAAATACGAGCGTGAAAACATCAGCTCACTCCAGGCAAACAGGAAGGAATAGATACCAACCGCCGCAATACCGGGCAAGGCCAACGGTAAAACAACCCTGATAAAGGTTTCAAATCTACTGCAACCGTCGATCATGGCGGCTTCCTCTATATCTACAGGCACTTCTATGAAAAAGTTTCGAGTGAGCCAAACCGCAACCGGAGTAGTAAAAGGCAAATAGGCGACCATCACACCGAAGAACGAGTCTATCAATCCTAGTCTAGAGAGGATTAAGAAAAAGGGAATGACGAACACGATCTGGGGAAACATTTGGCACACCAGGATTGAGAGCAGCGTAGGCTGTTTGGCCAAAAAGTCAAACTTGGCGGTGGCGTAGGCCGGCAGCAGCGCAATCAAGACCGTTAAGATGGCGGCCCCCCCACTAACGATCACGCTGTTAGCAAAGTAACGACCAAAATCCAATTGGAAAACATATTCGAAATGTTCCAAGGTGGGCTTTTTCGGGATATAGTTGATCGGAAAGCCATAGATCTCTTGATAGGGTTTCAGGGCAGTAATGATCAGCCAAATGAAAGGGGACGCAATCATTACAGTCGTAAAGATCACCGCAACATATAGAGCCACCGTTTGATAGGGTTTTCTTCTCATTCTACTCGGCCTCCCTTCGCAAAAGGACCGTCATGTATAGTAGCGAAATAAGCAGGATGATCCCGAAAGTAAGGCTGGACATCGATGCGGAACGCCCGAACTCCAAAAACCGAAAGCCCTGCCTGTAGGCATAGGTGACGAAGGTGTCGGTTGCGTTGGCGGGACCTCCGCCCGTCATCGTAAAGATCAGGGGGAAATAGTTGATCGTCCAAATTGTTGTCAGCATCGTAGTGGTAATTACGTGGGGTTTTAAGATCGGCCAGGTGACCGACGTAAAGCGCCGGAAAACACCGGCTCCGTCAACGACTGCTGCCTCATGCAGTTCATAAGGCACAGTCTGCAGCGCGGCCAAATAAAACATCGCCGATAAGGCGAAACCCTTCCAGGTGTTCGCTACAATCACCGCGATCTTGGCCAAAGTAGGTTCAGCCAACCAGGGAAGATAGTAATCAATCAGGCCCAACTTGAATAAGACATCGTTGATCACACCGTACATGTCATTATACATCCACTGCCAAGCCACGGCTACTACGATGTCAGGCGTTGCCCAAGGGAGTACAAGGATGATTGCACGGAAAAATGCCCTACCACGAAATTCCTGATTAAGTAAGAGGGCCACAAAGCAGCCTAAGAGAAGTTGTAAGGTCACACTTCCGACAGTCCAGATCAAGGTGTTAAAACCAATTTTAGAGAAATCGGGATTAGCAAATAGATACCGCCAATTAGCCAAACTCCAGTTGTTGTCCTGCTGAAAACTAACAACGAAGTTGGTAATTATAGGGTAGACTACCAAGAGTGCCAACAGGATGAGATAAGGAATCAGCATGCGATAAGCGAAGGAGTTTCTCCGATAATCTCCACGCAAGTCCTTCAACAATTCCACCACCCCTTGCAGTGAGGTGGTGGGGGATGAACCCCCACCACTAGGTGACTAGTGTCCTAGAATAGTGTTGATTTCCTTTTCTGCTTCAGCAATTGCATCTTCCGCGCTTACTTGACCTGTAATCACATTCTGCACCATATTTTGAATGCGATCAGAAATCTCCGGCCATTCGGGAACAGGCGGTCTTACCTTAGCATAAGGGAAGGCCTCTAGGATGACTTCCCATTTCGGATCGTCAAACTCGGGAGCGTCAAAAGACACATCCATTCTAGATGGCATTGGGCCGCCGTGACGCTCTAACCACATTCTCCAGACATCGTAGCTGGTAATGTAATCGATGAACTTCCAGGCTTCCTCTTTCTTCGTGGAGCTGCTCGATACTACCGACGCCCATCCACCCAGGACACTTGCTGGTTCAGCACTGTACGGATGGATTGCCACCGCATAATTCCCCTTAATATCGGGATTGGCCATTTCAATTAGGGGAAAGGCCCAGGGGCCGCTGATAGCCATGGCGACGCGGTTTTGCGCCATCATGCTTCTGAAATCGTCTTCACCATAGGATGGAGTAGCTGGGGGAGATACTTTATGCGTAGTGTGTAATTCGGTATAGAATTTCAACGCAGACAAACCTTCTGGTGTGTTGAATGCTGCTTTGGAGTAGTCTTCGGTCAGTAACTCACCACCGGCACCATGCAAGAAAATCATGTAGCCCAGGGTTGCCACTTCGCTTCTTTTACCAGATACGCCATAGCCATACTGCATCTTAGCAGGGTCGGTCAGAATTTTGGCATATTCCAAAAGCTCATCCCAGGTCACGGGTGGTACATCCGGATCTAGCCCGGCCTCTTCAAACATAATCTTGTTGTACATCAAAACACGGCAATCCGTATACCAAGGTAAGCCGTAACGTTCACCCTGATACGTAACTGTCGGCCAGAGGTTCGGCCAAATTTGTTCCGTTACATCTGCAGTCGCCAGACGATCCTCCAGGGATTCAATCCAGCCTTGAGCTGCAAAGGTGGGAGCCCAGCCGCCAAGGTCCGCAAAAGTCACGTCAGGCCCTCGACCGGCACTAAAGGCTGTAACAAGGGTATCGTAATACACATCAAAACCAATCAAACGGTACTCAACGTCAATACCGGTTGCTGCACTAAAGTCTTTAATGATTTTATTCCAGGTATCTTCCTGTTCTACCACGTGCCCACCAACCCAAACTACGAGTCTGTCTTGGGCAAAAGCAGATACACTTAGCAAAAGTACCAACAACATCGTCCAGACCACGGTGCTTTTTCTCACGAAAAACCCTCCTTTTTAATAGTGACCTGTGCATTCATCATTCAACTGCTAATTTGGCTAAAAGGTCTCCTTTTCAATCACCTCCCGATAATCTGGCTAATTTGTCTGACCAGCGGCAATAGCTCAGAATAGGTTCTGGATAGTTCTGAGTATATTGCAATAGAGTCCTCCTGGGGCTGATAGACATGACTCACCTGATAAACAGCCTGACTAGCCTGGTAGTGGTCCCCGTAGACCTTGGCTCCCACTCCCCCTAAGAGTGCAGCACCCAAAAGGGTGGCTTCTTGCACGGCAGGAATTTCCACGGGCTTTCGGATGACCGTGCTCTTTATTTCCATCCACAGCTCGTTTTGGGTCCCGCCCCCAATGGCGCAAATCCTCTCAAAGTCTATACCCGCAACCTGCTCCATACTTTTTAAGCTGTTATGCATCTCATAGCACAAACCCTCATGAATACTGCGGCTAAAATCGGCCTTAGTATGGTAATCCCGAATGCCCAGAAAGGATCCCCTACTAAACGGTGAACACACGGGCGGGCCTTCGCCCCGCAAGTGGGGAATGAAGTACAGCCCCCGTGCCCCCAATGGAGACTTTCGAGCTTCGGTGAACAGAGTTTGATAAGAATCGCGGGTACCTTCAGGACCCCGTGAAAAGTTGTCTAAAAACCACTCAAAGCTAATCCCGCTAGAATCAATGCCGCCCTGTAAATAATGCAAACCGGGCACCACGTGGCATCCCACATTAAAACCACCGAACTCTTCTAACTTTAATTCCGGTAGGTCTTTAACGGCAGCCACCAAGCTTTCCGCTGTCCCCAAGGAATCCAAGACCCGGCCCGGTTTTACCACGCCGGTAGCTAATGCCCCACAGATATGATCATGGCCACCTACCGAGACCGGAATCCCCGCCATTAGTCCCGTTTCCGCTGCAGCCCTTTGGTTCACCACACCGATGACGGTACCACTTGGACAGGGTTCTGGGAGGAGGCTTTCGTCTAGTTCGGCCAGGTTAAGTAGGGTATTGGACCACTTCTTTTCCTGTACATCGAAGAGCATTGTCCGAGATGCAATGGAGTAATCTGTGGCGAACTGCTTCGTTAAGCGAAAATAAATGTAATCTGGTAGACAAAGCCACTTCGCTGCCCTTCCAAAGATTTCGGGTTGATTTTTCTTTAGCCAGAGAATCTTAAAAAGGGAATAGATATGATTGTAATTCAGGCCGGTAATCCCAAAACATTGGGCAGGACTGATCAGATCATACCAGGCGTCCATGACTTCTTTGCTACGCTCATCAAACCAGGGGATGATCGGTGTCAGTGGTGCTCCGTCTTCATCAAGAAGCAAGCCTGCCTCTCCCATACTGGCCACGGAAACAGAGTGGATTTTGGAGCGGGGCGGCAATTGAGCCGTTGTTTTGCGAACCAACGAAGTCACTGTTTCCCAAATTTCGTTTGGCTCATACATAGCCTGACCAGCATCTAGTGCCACCGTTTTGGTTCTAGCCATTTCTAGAGTCTGTAGATTTCCCCTAAAATCAAAGGTAGCTACCTTGATATGCGTTGTGCCCATGTCGATCCCGAGTAACAGATCCACTTTGTCACCTCTTCACCTTTGAATTGTTCTGGATAGCTAGCTTGTGCAGTACTATAAGTGCCTGTGGGACCTTGCCCCTGAATCGCGTTACATTTGTAATTTACATTTGTGGCCACCAATCTAACCATTCAACGTTTAGGATGCTATTCCTGCATTGCGTATTAAATCATGGTTTGAATTGTAAACAACAGAGCCTATTGTGGCGAAAGCTTGAGCTCAGTGATGGTTATTAATGATTCCAATTTCCTTACCTGCTCCAAATCGATCACGCCGGCCCCGACGTTGCAGGCGTTAGAAATGGCCACAGCGTTAGCGAATTTCAGACAGGTAGCAACCGACCAATTTTCCTCCAATCCAGCCAAGAATCCAGCGACCAAGGCATCTCCCGAACCCACAGCACTGACAATCTTCACCGCGGGAATTTGAGCAAAGTACACCTTGGCGGGACTAACAGCGTAGGCACCTTCATGACCTTTGGATAGAAGGACAAGTCCCACTCCACCGGCAACTATTTCCTGAGCACGCCACAGGGCCGCAGTCGTTGTACTAAACGGTCCTCCCAAAGCTTGAAATTCATCCCAATTAGGTTTGATGATCTCGGGCCCGGCCTTGATACCTTCTTGCAGCCACGGCCCCCGGGCATCTAGAACCGTTTTAATCCCTCTGGCTTTCACCTGCTTGATCAAATGGTAGAAAATATCGTCAGGTGTGCCCGCAGGCGGACTGCCGGAAAAGGAAACCCATTTTGTTGTTGCAGCAAGCGCATCAAGCTTAGCTTCTAGGTGCGAGAACATCTCTTCAGCCAGAAATGGACCGGGTTCTAGTAATTCCGTGTGAATCCCTTTTTCCTCATTGAGCACAATGATACATTGCCGGGATTCGCAGTTGCTCCAAACAAAATCGTGCTTGATCCCTAAACGATCAAGTTCTTGAGCAATGTGCTTTCCGGTAAATCCTCCCAAAAATCCTGAGGCCATAGTGGGGACGCCTAAGGTATGGAGAACCCTGGAGACGTTGAGGCCTTTGCCGCTGGGCAAATGCTGCACTTTACTTACCCTAAAGACGCCTGCTAAGGCGAAGTCGGCCACACTATAGGTTTTATCTAGCGCTGGGTTAAGTGTTACGGTAACAATCATGGCCTCTCCCGAACCTTTATCATTCGAAGTAGTGGGATCGTAGTCTTGGGCTTAGAACATCTCCATGCTCACCCTCGGTAAAAGCTGTTCAATATGGGACGGATCAGGAAAAACTGTTCCATCCAATTCTGCTGTAGCGGTTGCCGCGGCAGTGGCCCAACGCACCGTGTCCTGCCAGCTCATCTCCGTAAGCTGGGCATGGACTAGTGCTGCCACCAGGGCATCACCACAACCTGATGTGCCCCGCAGGGGTTTTGCAGCGGCTTTGGCCCAAAGCGTGGTTTGTCCTTGCTGGTAAAAGACAGCGCCTTCTTCACCTAAAGAGAGCACAATCAGCGGTATACCTAAATTGATTAATTCGGACATGGCCTTTTTGACGGCGGACTGTCCGCTGATTTTTCTACCAAGTATTGTCTCTGCCTCGGCTTGATTGGGCTTAATCAAATCGGGTACAGCTTTGAGGCCGGCGACCAGAGGTGGGCCCGAGGTGTCTAAGCCGATCTTTAGGTCCTGCTCTTTATAGCGGTTTATTAAATCAAAATAAAAAAGAGGATGAATGCCTGGTGGCAGGCTGCCTGAACAGATCAAGAAACGGGCACCGGCTAGAATTTCATCTAGTTTTGCTTGCAGCCTTGCTTCGTCTTGTTCTAAAATAACTGGCCCTGCCTCGTTGATCTCGGTGGTGAGCTGTTTGCCTTTCTCGTAGACTTTGGTGTTGATGCGTGTTGACCCGCTTTCTAACCAGGTAAACTCGGATTTGATTTGTTCCCCCCGAATGGCGGCGGCGATAAAGCGTCCTTCGTCGCCGCCCAGCAGACCGGTGGCCACCGAAGGCATCCCTAATTGAGCCAAGGCCCGGGAGACGTTGACTCCTTTGCCACTGGCACTCTTATGTACCTCTAGTACTCTGTTTGTTCCGCCGGAAACCAACTCCTCCAGGACGACGGTGCGGTCGATGGCGGGGTTCATAGTTAAAGTGACGATCATCAAATTCCACCCTTTGGTTTCTAATCAACCCGATTTGCAGATTTAAACTGACGAATTTTGTCCATGACTAACGCTTGACCCTTGGCTCGGGCCGCAGCAAAGACCTTACGGGGTTCGAATTCGTCGGGTTTTTCTGCTAAATACTCTTTGATCCCATCAGTCATAGCATATTTTAGATCGGTTCCGACGTTAATCTTGGCAACCCCCAAGTCGATAACCCGTTCGATGATCGCTTCGGATAGATCGGAACCGCCGTGTAAAACCAAAGGGACATTAACTTTGCTTCTAATTTCGGCCAGGCGATCAAAGTCGATCTTTGGCTCACCTCGGTAGAGCCCGTGCATGGTGCCGATGGCCGGTGCTAAGAGGTCAATGCCTGTTTCTTCGACGAACGTGACCGCTTGATCAGGATCTGTTAAGAAGGCTTTGCTTTGAGAAACCTCGATGTCGTCTTCTTTACCTCCGACCCTGCCTAATTCACCTTCAACTGAGATGCCGAATTTTCGGGCGTTTTCTACGACCCGTGCCGTGAGGGCAATGTTTTCCTCGAAGGGCAGGTGTGAACCGTCGATCATGACGGAGGTAAAGCCATGGCGCATTGCCTCGAGAATTAAGTTGAAGTCTTTGCCATGATCAAGCTGCAAGGCGATGGGCACCTTTGTTTCTTGGGCGGCTGCTTTGACAATACTGCTGATATAGCCTCCCCCCGCGTATTTATAAGCGCTTTCCGACACCTGAATAATGACAGGTGACTCAAGTTCGGAGGCGGCCCAAACCACTGCTTGAACATCCTCCAAATTATGGACGTTGAAGGCACCGATAGCCCAACCCTTGGGTGGTGGTGTAAAGATCTCTTTCACTGTAATTAAAGCCATTTTCAATCTCCTTTCAGGCGATGACTAGCACCGAATACTCGAATTCTTTCTCTGATGACTTCCTTCATTTTGTTCTTAGCCGGTGTGAGCACTTCCCTAACATCAAGTGTGGAATCTTGGCCCACTTCCACAATGGTAGAGACAAAGGCTCGGCGAATATCCGTGCCGACATTAATCTTGCAGACTCCTAGTTCAATTGCTTGCCTTAAATCATCATCCGGTGCACCGGAGCCGCCATGCAGCACCAAGGGCACATCAGTTTCTTGGGCGATAGCCTTGAGCCTGGGAAAATCCAGTTTTGGCGTTTCCGTATACACCCCGTGGGCGGTACCAATGGCGACGGCTAAGGCATCAACACCGGTGGTCTCCACGAACTCGGCAACTACTGCTGGATCGGTGAGCAGGCTTGCTCCTGATCCCTCTGCCCCGCCACCGCCCACATGGCCGAGCTCGGCCTCCACGGTTACACCTTTAGCACGGGCTTTCTCCACAACTGAGGCGGTTACTTTGATGTTCTCTGCGTAGGGCAGTTGGGAACCGTCAATCATGACGGAGGAAAACCCAATTTCAATAGCCTTTGCTATAATCTCCAAATCATTGCCGTGATCAAGATGAAGAGCGGCGGGAAGCTTGGTACCGCCTTGAGCTGCCTTCATGAGATAATAAATATAATCAAGACCGGCATAAAGTAGATCACGTTGTTCAGCCATGACGATGATGGGTGCTTGTTCGTCGCTGGCCACTTCAATCATGGCCTGCAGACTCTCCATATTAAACGCATTAAACCCGGGAACAGCATAGTGATTGCGCTGGGCATCCAGCAATAATTCCTTCATTGGGGTAAAGAGCACCGGCAACTACCTCTTTTCCTGTAATCTACTACCTGGCACAGAGACGTTCGGCTGTGCTGTAATCCGTTACTAAAACGTCGATGGTTCCTCCTTTCAAAGCGGCTTGGATAGCTGCAAACTTACTCCCACCGCCGGCCACGGCCACAACCAGGGGGCATTTGCGCAGCTGTTCAGGGGTAATGGCGATCAACCGTTCATTAACATCCCAATCGTAAAATTCGCCGTCAGCGTTAAAGAAGTTGGAGCAAATGTCGCCCACGATCTCAGCCTTTTCTAATTCCAGAACATGACTATTTGTGAAGTAGGAGGTGTAGAGTAGTGGAGAGCGGGAAATGGTGACCCCGATTCCGGTAATAACCAGATCGAGTTTTGACCAAAGATCTATTGTTTTAGCCAGCAATGCATCTGATAGCAACGCTAGTTTGATTTCCGGACGTTCCACGAGGTACGGAGCATGAAGTGGTTGCACACTAGATCCAATCTTTTGGGCCAGTTGCCCCGCTAACCAATTAATGTGAAAATGGGGAGCCATATCGCCTAAGCCCCCGATGAGCGGGACGACGGATCTACCCGCCCCCACTCCGTTGTTGTTGAAGGCGTGAACCAGTTCGTAAACCGCAGTTCCCCAGCCGATGCCAATTACGCTTGCATCTTGTAAATGCCGGCCAATGGCTAGTGAACCGGCTCTGCCCAATTCACCCGCGAAGCGCGGAGACATGTCATCGCTAAGAACAGAGATTTCGGCGTCTTTTAAGCCATAGAGGCTAATCAAGGACCTGCGTAGGTGTTCAAATGATTGCAGTGGATTAACGACGTTGATCTGCACAATGCCATTCGACTGGGCTTCCTTTAAGAGCCGATTAACTCTTTGCCTGGTGATCTGCAGTTCGTTGGCAATTTCCTCTTGCGTGAACCCGGTATTATAATAAAGCGTGGCGATTTCCACCATTAGTTTTATTTGTTCCACAGATTGAGTCATGCTGACACCCCACATCACAGTACATTTGTAAATTACATTTGTATACACTACAAGAGTTCAACGCCTGGTTTCAGATTCCTTCATTTTTCGAGGCAGTTTTCAAAGATTATTAGGGCATCTGCTACTTCCATCGTCCCTCCCTCCGCTGCGCTAAAAAACCGCTGAGGAAAGTTGGGTAATTCCTAGCAGTTACTCCGATCTTTTATAGTGAAAAATGACAAAAACCCCTGTCACGGTTTTATGGGTGCATACAGAGGTTCTGCTGTTTCCGAAAAGCGTTGTGTATTTGATTTCTTGCGGGAAGCTATCACCCTACATTGTCAGCGGGGCTAAAGGGTTGGTCCGGTGTCGGTCATTTTGTATTCATCTTTAACTTTCTTTTTTTGGGTTGGTACCGTGATCAAGGGCTTTCGTCCATTTGCGCGAAGTTCGGACTTTTAGCTAACATGAGGTCCTGAACGTCTGGGTACCCAAGAACGACGCTCAGTGCATGTCCCGACAACCACCTTACGGTACGGTAATGAATATAGTTTTGACAGATAGGGGGCTGTATGAGAGCGCCATAGCAGCATATCGGGAAGGGCTCCAGCAGACACCCCACTGCGAGTATCTCAATTCAACTTGTCTCAGCCGGCCAGCTTTTTGGAAGGGAAGACTTAGCCCAAACGGCAATTAACCAAGCTATCTCGGGGAACCCATCACGGGATCGTAATCTCTTTGCCCAAGGAGAGCTTGTCTGGAAAAAGAGCAGTATGAGGACGCTGTAAAATACTTCAAGCAAGCCTTCGGACCATCTGATGATGGAACTGGAGGGCCTAAGAGGTGATCTCGCATTTCGCACCTTAGTGAAAAATCATGGCAGTTTCTTGTATGGATTCTCTGGGTGTTCTACTGTGAGTTGTTCCTCAATTCTGCCTCGACCAAGACAAGAGCTGTTTCCATATGCCCATTTTTGATAGCAGTCTGTAAAGCCGTTGCACCATCCCTGTTTTCGTGGGTCACATCCGCACCAGCCAAAAGCAGCTTCTCGACTACACACTTGTTGCCTCTCGCAGCCGCTTCGTGTAAAGGCGTGTTTCCCTGCGAGTTCCCGAAGTTGATACTTTCTGAACCGGTTGGAAGTAGCATGTCTACCAGGTAACAGAGGTCATCTTCTGACCGCAACGACAAGCGAATCGCGTGATGGAGCGGTGTGTTTCCAGAACTGTCGGTTCTAGAAATATCGGCACCAGACTCGATTAGTGCCCGGACAACTTCAGTGGAGTTAAATTTGACCGCAGTATGCAAAATGCTTTCTCCATCGTATTCCTGGTTTAGGTTTGCGCCTGCCTTCGCTAACTCTCGAATTGCATTATGGGAGTTCCAAATCAGAGCAGTTTCCAGTAGGGTCTCCCCATCCGAGCGACGGTGTTCGATGTTGGCCCCAGCGCTTAACAACAGTTCAATTGTCTCCTTGTCATCGCGCACGGTTGCATAATATGATGGACTGTTTCCGAACCTATCACTACGATTCACTTCCGCCCCAGCCTGGATTAGAAGTCGCACCGCATGTGAGTTCCCAAGCA
>DUPN01000059.1 GCA_012838305.1 Bacillota bacterium
TAAGCGGGGAATATCGAGCAGTTCATTGAGGAGGATCAGGGACGAATACAAGGGATACGCAAAATAGCCAATGTGACGATAAAACAGGTTGACGGCCGCTTTGATGTCCGCTGGCAGCTGGAGAGACTTGGCGTTGGCTTCTACCATGGGGGCGGACATAATGGCTCCACCGGGCACATTGATCGTGCCAATCAGGGCCGGCAGCAGCATGGTAAGGAGCTTAGGGCTGCGGAACAGGGATACAAGGGAGTCGATCATCCGTTCCAGATCGCCGCTTGCTTTCATCGCTTTGCCCAGTCCACTGATGAGGGCGACTGCGATTGCCAGCTCGATTGTGAGCGGGTCAAATAGGGCGTGCAGGGCGGCGACCCCAAAGGCCGCCAGCCCCATCCCTGAAAGAAGGCCGCCTATGCAGGCACCGATCAATAAAGACAGTGCCACAGACACGTTTCTAGAAACAAGGTACATTACTGATCCAAAGGCAACTGCAACCCCGGCTATCTCCATGTTTGTTCCCTAGTACCTCCCGTACTTCTTGGCTGCATCCACAATAATTCGCGCTTTATCAAAGGAGAGATTGGCAGGATACTCGCAGCCTGTAGCCAGGATGTACCCGCCGCCTGTCTTGAAGGTTTCAATTTCCCGGCGGCACTCCTCATAGACCTCCTCATCGGTTGCACTGAGCAGCCATGGCGGCGGAATGTGCCCGATCAGGGTCACCTCGGAGCCATACTTTTCCTTGACCTCGGCGTAGGAGCTGCAATCGTCGGGGATATGGAGGAAGGAGATGGCCGTTGGCTTCATCATCTCGATCTGTGCATCAAAATAGATGCCATTGCCGCAGTTGTGAATCATCACCATACAGCCATGCTGGCGGATGCGGTCGGCGATTTTCTGCACATACACGCCTTCGAACTCCCGCCACATGTCCTTACTCATAATGGACTGCGATGCATACAAGGTGTCAAGCATGATGGCTGGAACACCGGTGGCGGCCAGGGCATCAACGTACTCTAGGAGTGTTTCTGTGATGGCCGCTACGCCATGCTTGACCGCCTCTGGATCATCCCAAAGGTCCATAAACATATGGGACTGACCCCTCATCATGCTCAAGATACCCAGGGGGCCAAAGACAAAGGCCACTACTGGGACGTCTGCACCTTTGCTTTTCACAAGGCGGTCGCAGAGCTGGATATGGCCGCTCATGCGGGGGGCATTGCGCAGGCGAATGGGCTCAATGGTCCTATAGTCCGCTATATCTTTGATCAGGTAGTTTTTGATATCTGGATGCGCTGCCTCATTTTCGGGATAGACGACGGTCTGACCGAAGTCGGCGGCCTCTACGGATAGATCAATCAAGGTGCAAATCACATCGAGATCAAAGGCATCGGTGACCTTTTCATAGGCCTCTGCACACACATCCATGTCGGTGCTCCACACAGGATAGGTGGCGTTGACGAGTTTTCTGGATACACCACAGAGCAGGGGATAGACAGGGACGCGGTCGGCTTCCTTGTGCTGGAGGGTTAATCCCACGCGTTCTATTGGTTTCATGCTTACACCCCTATTGCACCAGTTTTTTTGCTTCAGTGGAGGCCTCCGCCGCGTCTTTGGCGTAGACATCAGCGCCGATGTCTACGGCAAACTTGCTTGTCACAGGGGCGCCGCCCACCATAATCTTGACCTTATCTCTCAAGCCAGCTTCTTCAATCGCCTGGATCACGCTTTTCATTTCGCCCATGGTGGTTGTTAACAAGGCAGAGAGTCCAACGATATGGGGGTCATGCTCCTGGATTGCGGCGACAAACTGTTCGGCAGAGACGTCCACACCAAGGTCATAGACGGTGAGACCGGCCCCTTCAAGCATCATCCGAACCAGGTTTTTGCCGATGTCATGCAGATCGCCTTTGACGGTACCCAAAACAGCAGTACCCACAGGTTCAACACCGGTCTCCACCAATTTGGGTTTTAGCAGCTCCATCCCGGCATTCATGGCTCTGGCGGCGATGAGCACTTCTGGAACAAAGACTTCGTTGTTCTTAAACTTAACCCCTATCGTTTCCATGGCCGAGAGCAGTCCTTCATTGAGAATGACCCTAGGCTTCATATCGCTGTCGAGGGCTTCTTGGATACCTTGCTTTACTCCGTTTACATCACCCCGCTGCAGCGCTTGATTGATGTCTTGTAGAACCATTTCCATTCCTCCCATGCAAAGATTTGTTGTTAATTTAATTATAAGAAACAAGAGCGTCTATGTATTGTAATAACTTGGCGCGTTTTTGTACTCTTATCAGGACTTCGCCCTCAAGGGCTAGTGCCTTTGGCGCCATTTCCGGGGGGGCTGGCCCTCAAGTTTCCGAAATACTTTACTGAAGTAGCTTTGATCATTGAAGCCGACCCGTTGGCTGATCTCAGCTAAGGACAAGTCCTCTGGCATCAGCAATTTGGCCGCTTCAATGCGTACGCGGTTGAGGTAGTCTGTAAAGGAGATGCCCAGCTCGTCTCCGAAGAGCTTGCTGAAGTAAGTTGGGTTCAGCCCTACCTCTGCGGCCACATCCTGGAGGGTGATGTCTCCTTGGTAGTTTTGGCGAATGTAACTGACCGCTCGGTACAGGAGGTCTCGGTTCTTCACATTGCTAAGCTCGAAGGTGCAGGCGATAAAACGTTCCAAAACCGGCACCAAAAGGCGGGAAAGCTCCATCAGGTCGTTCACGTCCTGGATCTGATCAAGATAGGAATTTTCCAGGCCAAAGATGACTTCAAGATCGGCCCCGGCGGCAATGGCCGCTCTGGCTAGGACAGCGGTCAAGGCTATCAGGCGGGACTTCTTCACTTTAAAGCTTGTCTCTTCGAAGTAGAGGACGCCGAGAATTTCGTTGAGGATTTTCCGGGCATGGGGCTGATTGCCCGTCTGGACCGCAAAGATGAGATCCTTTTCCAAGGCAAAGACATAGACATCACCGGTAAGGTGCTCCCCTTTCCTGTCGTGGATCACTTCGGCAATTCCTGCCCCTAAGGCATTGAACTTCTGCCTTTCTTCTAGAAGGCCGAGATCGCCTTGCATTAAGTTTTCGGCCAGGCGAAAGAGCACTTCCGCCAAGAAACGGACTCGAGTGGGATCCACCACAGGCACTTGGGTGAGGGCCTGGCGCACCAGACTTTCCTGGGAACGCAGACGGGGATGTTGGCGATAGATGTCCCTGATTAAAAGGTCATCGATCTCGTGCAGAAGGACAGGACCCCCGATCAGGTAATAGGCAGCCACTCCACGCTCAAAAATGGGTACAGCCCAGTTACAGAGGCCGGAAGGACAGAAATAGATATAGTACTCACCGAGTTTTTCCGCCTGGTAACCTCCGTATAAATAGGAGTGGCGGCATTGATCTCCTTCCTGTGTGTGTGTTTGTCCGGAGACGATCTGGCAGAAGGAATCCCCGGGAGCACTGCCAAAGGCGAAGATGGGCTCGCCGGTCTTTTGCACAACCTTGCAGCCTACTCCGCAGGCTATCCCATAGATTTCCCCAATCTCAACGGCAAGTTCACTTACAGATGGTCCCATTTCGCCCCTCCTTAGAAAAACATAGCCTCCATAAAGAGTTCCTGAAAATCCGAGCGCGTCGATAACTCAATATATCGAATTTGTTTCTTTAGGCTTGTGGCTCTGTCGAGCTGATCTTGATCCAGCAGGGCTAATTTGGCTCCAAGTCCCGCACCATTGCCAATCTTCACAACCCTCTCTTCGAGTTCCGCAGGGATGAGACCGAGGGTACAAGCATTGTGTACATCTACGAAGTTGCCAAAGCCTCCGGCCAGATACACCCGCCCAACCTCTTGTGCTGTGATTTGTGCTTCTTTGAGCAGTGTCAGGACACCGGCCCTGAGAGCGCCTTTCGCCAGCTGTACTTGGCGCACATCCCGCTGTGTAAAGCTGATCAGGTCTGGAACCGCCATAAAGGCGGGCATACCCTCGACTGCGGTCAGCATCTCCTTCTGCCACTGGGCCAACTCGTCCCGGGCAAAGGCTCCGCTTGAGTCCACAAAGCCGTGGCGCAGCAGCTCTGCCATAATGTCCATCAGTCCTGACCCGCAGATGCCTTGGGGAGTGATGCCGCCAATGGTTTCATATACCCGTTCTCCTTGGTGCAGGCGAAAGGAGGAAAGTGCACCTTGCACCCCGGCCATTCCCATGGAAATATTGGCGCCTTCAAAGGCGGGGCCGGCCGCGGTGGAACAGGCCAGCATCTTGCCCTTTTTGCCTAAGACAATCTCTCCATTGGTGCCAATATCAATCAGCAAACCGTAGGAGTCCTGTTCCTCAAGGTCACAGACTAACAGGCCTGCTACAATATCTGCACCGACATAACCTGAGACAGAGGGGAGAATGATGATCTGACCATGAGGGTTGATGGCCAGGCCAAGCTCCTGCGGGCTCAGTAACCTTTGATCGGAAAAGACTGGTTCAAAGGGGGCATTGGCAATACTGACGGCGCTTACCCCAAGCAGGGTATGGAGCATCACGGTATTCCCAGCGATCGTCATGGCGCCTACATCGTAGGTGCAGCGCTGGCTTTTGCGGCAGAGATCCGCGACCATAGCATTCAGGGCGGTGACCAAGACTTCCTGCAATTTTTCCGCGCCGCCCGGATTGGACTGGGTATAGGCGATTCTGGAGATCACATCGGCACCAAAGACCCTTTGGGGATTGGCCAGGGACGCTACGGCAAGTTCCTGACCGCTTTCTAGGTCCAAGAGATACCCGACCATGGTCGTTGTACCCAGATCCACAGCCACTCCCAGTCCCCCTAGATCGCTCGGCACTACCGGATTTAGGACGAAGGCTTTCTCCAGGGATTGGGCTAGAATCTGGATCTCGTTTTCGGTGACAGTGTCAATGAGCATCCCATCCTCCGCCGGAAGCTGGCAGGCCAGAAACTCTTGATCCTTTTGGACCCAACGGACTCTGCACTTACCGCAGGTGCCCTTACCGCCACAATAGGAGTTTGGGGGTACGTCGGATCGAAGCATGACATCAAAGACGGTTTCACCAGGTTGGAACGGAATCTCCTGCTCCTTGCGGCTGCTACGAATTAGGATCTTCATGGGGTTCCTCCTCACTGCTGGCGGCTCGGCAGATCGTGTGCCAATCATAGACCCCTGCGATGGCATGCCCAGGGGGAACCTGGAGATAGTCGTGATCATTCCAGTTGCCGTCGAGCAGATTACGGATCAGATCAATCCGGCCCTCTATTTCGATAAAGTCCTTCCCATCCCCCTCGGCCTGTGCCCGCAGGCGCTGGGCCGCACCCTCTTGCGCTGTTTCAGGGATCTCGATGAACAGAACGCGCTGCTCATGGGTCTCCAGGCGGAAGGCGGGGAAGAGGGTGTCCATGATGTATCGGGCGTTCTCCTCGCCATACTGAGCGGCATAGTCCTCGAAGCTGCGATCCAAGCCTAAGGTTTTGCGCAGTGAAGAACTGTGCACGTCTCCATCACCCCGCTCCAGATAGCCTGGGGAGCTAAATGGCTGACTGGGATTCTCGGCAAAAAGCTCCTCGAACTTGTGCTTCGATCCCAAAAACAGGGTGCAGCAATCATGGGCCCGGGGGATGACCAAGGGTGTATGCCTGGCTTCCAGCCCTACGGTGCCATTGCCGCACAAACCATAGCCCAATAAAATGGCATCGTATTCGCCCTCGTCGGCAGCATCAATCAAGCTCTGGATCTCCTGGCGCAGAGTATCCACCTGGTCATGGCCGTTCTTTTTGGTAAAGGCCAAGTCAATGGTATGGCGTGAGCGGGCTACACAGTAACAAATCTCCCGCATCAGTACTTCGCACGCTATTACTTTCAGGCGCATGGGCATCGCTCTCCGTGATTCCTATGTTTATCCACACCTATACTATTTGCTTTGGGCGGGAGTGATCCCTGCTCGCAGCCTAGACTCCTTGACGAATAACCCCTGAAAACTTATACTGTAGGCAAAGCTTGGGAAGAAAACAAAGAGGGGTGCTTCCAGATGAAGGTGGCCATTGTTGGGTGCGGAACCATCGCCCATTCAGCGCATATCCCGGCGTATCTGAAGAATGAAAAGGTCGAAATCAAATATTTCTGTGATCACAGACCCGCAAGGGCGCAGGCTGCGGTAGAGAAGTATGGCTGTGGGATAGCGGTAACCGATTACAGAGACATCCTCAGGGACGAGGAAGTACAAGCGGTATCTGTATGTACACCCAACGACGTCCATGCACCCATTACCATCGACTTTCTCCACGCTGGCAAGCATGTCTTATGCGAAAAACCGGCAGCCAGGACCTATCGGGAAGCCCTTCAGATGCAGCAGGCCCAACACGCCAGCGGGAAGATCCTCAATATTGGCGTGGTCAACCGCTTCAATACCAGCGTGAACATGATCAAACAATACATCGATGATGGGAAGCTCGGTGAAGTGCACCATGTCTATGTGAGCTTCCGTTCCCACCGTTCTATTCCGGGCCTAGGCGGCGCCTTTACTACGAAGGCGATTTCTGGCGGCGGGGCCTTGATCGATTGGGGCGTTCACTTTTTGGACATTGTGATGTACTGCTGCGGCGACCCCGCACCGAGAACCGTGACTGGTGAAGTCTTCTCCAAGCTGGGACGGGATATGAAGGCATATACCTACAAAGAGATGTGGGCAGGTCCCCCCAAGTATGATGGAATCTACGACGTGGATGATTCTGTCACGGGAATGATTCGGACAGACGGGCCTGTGATTACGTTCAACGGTGCCTGGGCCCAAAACATCGCTGAGCGGGAAATGTTCATTGATTTCATGGGAGATAAGGCAGGTATTCGCCTGCAGTATGGTTCGGACTTCACGGTGTACACAGCGGAAAATGGAGGTTTGGTTCAGTACAAGCCAGAGTTTACCATGGGTAACCACTTTGAGGAGGAGATCAACGCCTTTGTCGACTGCATTGAGACAGGGGAAAAACTCCCTTCCCACATTGATACAGTGATTATTACGGCCCGAATCATGCAGGCCATCTATGATTCGGCTGAAGAGCATCGGGAAATCTCGTTTGTGTAGAATAAACTAGACCAAGGCTGCGGGAGTGAATTGGGATCCTCCCGCCTTCTTCATCGCTGTGATGCTATTTCCGCAATAACCCTCGGTAGATACCTGGTACCGACTGGGGAATCTCAATGGCCCCCGCGGCTTTTTTGTAGAATTCTACCGGGCCGGCACCGCCAATAATGGCATAGCCATAACCCAAATGGGCTAAGCCATGTAAACAAGCTAGAAGCAGGGCTTTTCCAATATCCTGACCACGGTAGTCAGGGTGGACTCCAGTCGGACCGAAGAAGCATTTGTATGTGGCTTCAAAACAGCCAAATCCTACCATCTGTTCTGTTTTGTTGTCCACAGCGAGGTAGATGGTACTCGGTTTATTGGCGAAGGCCACATCGGCCTCACTGGCCCATCCGTCACCGAAGTGTTCTCGAATCCAATCCAGGACCAGATGCTTTTCGGGCGGGAGCCCCAAACGGATTGTTATCTCCTGTTCCTCCATGGTTTGCAGCAAGGGCTCAAGTTTTGGCAGTTCATACAGCTTAACTAGCATGTCAGGCATAACTCACAGCTCCTACTCAAGGTTGATGCCCTTAGTATTCGCATCCTTTTGGTTAACACCTTCTAAAGATGCGTTTAGTGCATGATATTCCTTTGTTGATTTTGGACTCAGCGAGTAACCATTCGCCTTTTTATGTTTGGCAATCTGTTGGTTGGGCGATAGGAACGGCTTGCTGTAAATGTGTCCCAAATTGTTGCTGGAAGAGCGCGAGACACTGCTTTTTCCCAATGTTTCGTGTATAGGGGCGAACTTGAAGTTCGTTGACCTCCAGAATTAGGTAAACTATAATAGCAGTATATTACCAGGGTAGGGGATAAACATGAAGCACAAGGCGGAGAAGCTTTCGGTGGCGCCGATTTTTCGAGACGGAGTCGTTTTGCAGAGGGATCGGGTCATAAAGCTGTGGGGATCTGGCCAGCCCGGCGATGGCCTTCGAGTTGTTTTCCAAGGGAGCACCTTGCACACAACGGTTGATTCAGGGGGAGCCTGGGAAATCCAGCTGCCTCCCATGCCCGCCGGGGGTCCGTTTGAACTGCGCGTCAGGGGGAGTTCTGAAGAACTCCTGGTCCGAGATGTTTGTCTGGGCGATGTCTGGCTTTTGGGCGGCCAGTCCAATATGGAACTTCCTGTCGGCAGGACCCTGGATCTTTACGCCGAGGAAGTTGCACATGCCAAGAACCCTTGGATTCGGCAGTTTCGAGTCCCCATGACCTATAACTTCCATGAACCTGCCACAACGATACCTGGAGGTTCCTGGGAGAGTGTTAACCCCCAGTCGGTGCTGGAATTCAGTGCCCTGGGTTATTTCTTTGCCCTGGCCCACTACGAAAAATACCGGGTCCCGGTGGGTCTGGTCCAAACAGCTGTGGGCGGTACTCCCGCTGAGGCCTGGATCAGCCAAGAGGTCCTTTTGAAACTGGGAGGCTACGAGGAGATCCTGGACCAGTGCAAGGATGATCAGTTTGTGATAGAGACCGAAACTCGGGAAATGGAACGGCTGCAGCAATGGTACCACAAACTCCAGAGCATCGATTTGGGCCTATCCCCAAAGCATTCCTGGAGTGATCCCGATCTGGATGATTCCCAGTGGGATTCCCTCCAGGTACCCGGGTTGTGGCGGGGCAGCAAGCTCGAGACAGTACATGGGTCTGTGTGGTTTCGAAAAACCATTGATCTCCCCCCGGAGTTAGCCAAAAAAGGGGCTTTGCTGCGCTTAGGTGCCATTGTTGACGGCGACGAGACCTACCTAAACGGCATCCAAGTAGGTGCCACAGAATACAAGTATCCGCCGAGAAAGTACCCTGTTGAGCCAGGGGTTTTGCGGGAAGGCGCCAATACCCTTGCCATCAGGGTCATCTCCAATCGCGGTGTTGGGGGTTTTGTACCGGACAAGGACTATTGTCTGGATTACGGGGACTGCAAAGTGGATCTGACAGGGGAATGGAAATGGAAAATCGGGGCTACCATGCCCACATTACCCCTCCTTACCTTCTTTCAATATAAACCATCCGGAGTGTATAATGGCATGATCGCGCCCCTGGCGGGCTATGCCTTTCGAGCTGTCTTATGGTACCAGGGAGAATCTAATACTGGTGCCCCAGAGGCTTACGAACGCCTCTTTACCGCGCTGATCAAAAACTGGCGGGACACCTTGGAACAGCCCGATCTGCCCTTTCTCTTTGTGCAGCTTCCTAACTTTGATCCTTCCCTGGAGGGAACACCTGGGCTCAACTGGGCCAAGCTGCGTGAGGCCCAGCGCAGGACACTGAACCTGCCGCACACAGGCATGGCTGTGAGCATCGATTTGGGAGAAGCCACTGACCTTCACCCCCAGAACAAAAAAGATCTCGCCCACAGGCTGGCCCTCGTCGCGCAGAAGCTGGTCTTCGGCGAACCCGTCGTAGCCCAAGGACCGATTTGTGAGTCCATAGCGGTTGAGGATGGAGCCGCGGTTTTGACCTTCCGCCATGCGGAACGGGGCTTAAGGGTCCGAGGCGAGTCTTTGGGGGGCTTTGAAGTTTCCGGAGACGGTCATACCTTTCAGCAGGCTCAAGGCGAACTGATAGGAAACTCCATTCGAATTTGGAACCCCACGGTGCCAAGACCCCTCGCCGTTCGCTACGCCTGGGAGGATAACCCCCGCCAGGCCAATTTATACAGCGCAGAAGGATTACCCGCGCCGCCCTTTGTGCTGTCTGTTCAGGAATAACCGGGAGGTGATAGGTATGGAGAAAAAGGCAGGGGCCTTTCATACCGGAGTGTATCGGAATGTGTTTCGCGACTATGGATATGCAGAAGCGGACATCGAACAGAAGCTGGCGGACACTTGGAAGCAACTGATTGGCGGCGATCAGGATGTGCGGATCTACTATCCTTCAGGAGATGATATGGGCTATCTCCTGGATACGGGCAATCTCGATGTGCGCACCGAAGGCCAGTCCTATGGGATGATGATGGCGGTGCAGATGGATGACCAGGAGCTGTTCAACCGCATTTGGAAATGGACCAAAACCTACATGTGGCATCCCGAGGGCCGTTACAAGCACTATTTTGCCTGGTCCTGCAATCCCGATGGCACTCGCCTGGCCCAGGGGCCAGCCCCCGACGGCGAAGAGTTTTTTGCCATGGCCCTTCTTTTTGCCACCAAACGCTGGGGCGACGGTGCAGAGCCTTTTGACTACAGTTCCCAGGCCAAACAGATTCTGACCGCTGTCGTTCATAAGGGAGAAGCAGGGGAAGAGGGAGATCCCATGTGGGATCCCAAAAATAAGTTGATCAAATTCGTTCCGGAAACACCCTGGACCGATCCCTCCTACCATCTGCCCCATTTTTACGAGCTGTTTGCTCTCTGGGGTCCTGCGGAGGATCAGCAGTTCTGGAAGGAGGCGGCCGAGGCTAGTCGGGCGTTTTTGCCCCTGGCCTGTCATGGCCAAACGGGGCTGGCTCCAGAGTACTCCGAGTATGATGGAACGCCGAATTTCACCCGCGGGCACGGCAACTTCTACAGCGATTCCTACCGGGTAGCACTGAATGTGGCTCTGGACCATGCCTGGTTTGCGCCTGGGCCTTGGCATGTGGAGCAGTCCAGGCGTATCCAAGAGTTCTTCGCTGATATTCCCATGGAGGAGTACCAGGTCTATGCTGTGGACGGCACCATCATCCCTGAGCCCGCGCTTCACCCTGAAGGCCTTTTGGCCACACTGGCCTCAGCGTCTTTGGCCAGCAGCGGGCCACTGGCGAGACAGTATGTTGATCGCTTTTGGAACCTACCCCTTCGGCGGGGAAAACGCCGCTACTACGACAACTGTCTCTATTTCTTCAGCCTTTTAGCCCTGAGCGGGCGTTACCGCATCTATCGCTAAACGATCCCAGAGACTTCTAGACATAAGAAAAAGGGCCGCCGGGAGGCAGCCCTTTCCTAATTCCCTTAGTACTTTTCGTCATATTTCTGTGCACGTTCGTCGATGATGGCTTGGCCTCCGGAACGGAGATAATCCGTAAAGCCGCGCTCCCATACTTCATCGAAGTCTTCTACTTTCGCCACAACCGCTTGGGCTAAGAGATTGTTCCTCTTCTCGCTCAAAACGGTCCCCATGCCCTCTTCAGCCCGAATCTCACCAACCTGGACGTTCTTGCCATAGCGAGCTTCGTTGCTGGTAATGATGTAGGCTGGTTCTATAAACCTGGGATCTACTCCAGCGTAGTTCAGACCGATGGATTTGGATGTGAGTGAATCATCACCGAGATCCAAACCATTGATCACAATGGTGTAGTCGATGTTCTGCGGCGAGTTCATGATTTTCTCGCCCGTTACAGGTAAGGATTGGATGGCGCCCGTTTCGGTCACGATATGGTTGACGCCTTCCTCACCAATCTGCAGGAAGCGGCGGTTCTCCAGCTTAGAGAGCCAGTTTAGATAGAGCAGTGAGGCCAAAGGCTCTGTGTTCGTTGACGGGAAGAACACCTTGCGGTCGATGGGAGCACTGAGATACTTACGGTAAATGCCAGCATCGTTCTTAAACGACTCGACAGCAATAAAGGCAGCCTCTGGGCCCACGAGTTTTTGCAGGTTGGCATGGATCCCTTCCTGACCATCCCGGTATGGATAGTCCCAGTTGTGCATGAAGGCGCCCACATAACCGGCCTTCATCATGTTGTCTTCGGTGGTGTCGCCTGCACCGTAGAGGGGGAAGTCTTTCCAGACTAAACCTTCGTTATACCATTGGTTCAGCCTGCGCACCCCTTCTTTGTATCCTGGGTAGAGCAGACGTCTGTCATCAAAACCGAACACATACATTTCGCGGTCCGAGAGTTCCTCAGGCACGAATGCTGTAAAGAGGTGGTCATTTCTCCAGCCCACGTCGAAGCTTGTGGAGTAAGGAATCATCTTGTCTGCATCCTCACCCAGCAATAATTGGGCATTATCTCTGAAGGCGCGGAGCATATCTTCAAACTCTTCCAGGGTAGTAGGCTTGTCGAGCCCGAGTTTGTTCAGCCAGTCTTCCCGCACGAAGGTGTTGATCCTCTTATTTTGGAAGAGGATGGCTTCGATGGCCCAGACGGAACCCGTGTCAGGGTCTTGACTCCAATAGATATTGGTGTCACCAAGGAGATCCCAGAGATCGGGCAAGAGCTCCTTGTACTCCGTTAGGTAGGGATCCAGATTAATCACGCCGCCCATGTTGGCATAGGTTTGGATGGTCGGGAAACTGTAGGTGACGCAAATGTCTGGAGCATCACCTGCTGCCAGCAAATTGTTGATAACCTGGTCCTCTGTCCAGCGCGGTACCGCAACAAATTCTACCTCAACATTGTGGTCCCTTAACATACCTTCTTTGATGAAGTCGGTAAAGAAGTTGTCTTCAGGGGTGCTTCCGCCCGGATTGCTGCGATCGTAGACTTCCACCGTGATCTTGCGGGTTGTGGTGAAACGCCCATCAACCAGTTCTGCTGCTGCTAAGGAAGAAAAGGCTAACAATAGAACCAACGTAAAGCCAAGTGCAACTAAACGCTTTTTGTGCATTGCAATCGTCCCTTCTCTTTTATTTTGTTTTCCAGCCCTTTATATCGTCACAAAGGGCAAAAAACCTCGATCAGCCGGGCTAGTCCTTGATGGCGCCCAGGGTGGCCCCGGCAATAAAGTATCTCTGGAGCCAGGGGTAGACGAGCAAAATCGGTATGGTTGCAAACATCACAGTGGCAGCCTGCAAGGTATCGGACAGGCCCGGGGCACTGGCAAATCCCTCCTGAGTGGCCACCTCAATGGCGGTGATACTGTTTAGAATGTTATAAAGGAGCAGCTGAATGGGATGATAGACGCGATTGTTCATGAACATGAGCGCATCGGAAAAACCATTCCAGCGTCCTACTGCATAAAAGAGGGACAAGGTGGCGATCACCGGTTTGGAGAGGGGCAGATAGATGGAAGTGAGTATTCTAAAGGGACCCGCACCGTCAATCTCCGCCGACTCCCGGAGGCTTTCCGGGATAGAGTAGAAGAAGGTGCGCATGATGATCATGTAAAATACGCTGAGACTATTGGGGATAATCAGCACCAAGGGATGGTTTAAGATACCTAAGTCTTTGTACAGCAGGTAGTTGGGAATGGTGCCTGCACTAAAGTACATGGTAAAGAGGATCAGGGTGTTGAAAAACCGCCGGCCCTTCAGCTGCGTATAGGTGAGGGGATAGGCACAGAGGGTTGTCATGGTCATGGACACAAAGGTGCAGATCACCGTGAGAATTGCCGTCCAGCCCAAGGACCAGGTATACTTGCTGTCTGTGAGGACAAGTTTGTATGCATTGAGATTAAGACCCTTCGGCCAGAGCATCACTTCGTTACGAACCAGTGCTTCGGAACTGCTCAGGGAGCGGGCTAAGATGTTCAGCATGGGCAGTAGACAGACGATGATCAGCAGCAGGCAGACAAATGCGATGATATAATCTGTGGTCCGGGTCCTTCTTGATTTGATCATGGCGCAGCGCCTCCTTTCTATTCTTCTACCAGATGCCGCGTTCGCCAAAGCGTTTGGCCAGGGCATTCGCTGCGAAAAGGAAAATGACGCAGATGACCGATTGGAAAAGTCCAACCGCGGTTGTGAGGGAGAACTGCAGTCCCCGTATTCCATAGCGGTAGACGAAGATGGAGATTACATTCGATACGCTATTCACCAGGGGATTACTGAGGGCAAAGGGTCGGTCAAACTCGCTGCTTAAGATATGCCCCAGATTCAGAATGAGTAAGGTAATAATGGTGGGACGCAGACTTGGTAAGGTGATATAGCGGATGTTCTGCATGCGTCCCGCACCGTCGATGGCCGACGCTTCGTAGAGCTCGGGGTTAATGCTGGTCAGGGCCGCCAGGTAAATGATGGTGTTCCAGCCGACATTGCGCCAAATACCCAAAAAGAGATAGGTGCCCACCCAATGGGCGGGATCATTGAGAAAGGGTATGGAATCAAAACCCATGCGGTTCAAAGCGATATTGATCAGGCCGCTCGTGGGTGCAAAGAGCTGTTTCGCCATGCCGGCGATGATAATCCAAGAGAGAAAGTGGGGCATGTAGGCCACAGACTGGGTGATCCTCTTAAAACGGGGAAAGGCCAGCTCATTGAGGAGCAAGGCTAGAATTATGGGGGCCGGAAAGCCCGCCAACAGATCGAGGAAATTCAGCATCAAGGTGTTTCTCAAGGCATAGAGGAAATCCAAGTTTCGAAATGCTCGCAGGAAATATTCAAATCCGTTGTTGGCGGCCCAGGGCATTTCCCAAGGGCTCTGAATGATGCTGTAGCGTTTGAAGGCGATTTGGATGTAGGTCATGGGGATGTAGCGAAAAATGATGAAATAGGCTAGGGGAATCGATAGCATCAGGTAGAGGCTCCAATATTTGCGGATGTAATTGGCCATCGAACGCCTGCGATCAGCCCAGGTTTTCTCCATGGTCTTCCCTCCAACTCTCTCAATACTACCATGGTAGTATACGTTCATCATATAAGAGGCATAAGCCAAAGTCAATTCTTATTTTACCTCAACCAAGCAAAATTTACGAGAATGAAATAAAATGCCAGGGAAATCCCAGATCGGGGCAGGCGTTTGGGATGTTGGGGCAGGATTTTCGTCAAGGCGAATCGAAACGACAAGCACCGAGAACGTACCAAAGGAAGGAGGTCTCTTGGTGGCAGATATATTGCTGAATGATGGGTGGGAGTTTGCCAAGAGTGCTCTTGATCTGAATGATCCAGCCTTGCTTATGTTTAGGCCGGTGGACTTGCCCCATGACTGGCTGATCTACGACACGGAGAATCTCTACGAAGACAGCATTGGATGGTACCGCAGATACCTAGATATACCGTCATCAGCCCACGTTTTCCTTTATTTTGAAGGCGTGTATATGGATTGCTCTTTGTATGTCAACGGGGAATGGATCGGCGAGTGGAAAAACGGCTATACCTCCTTTGAGTTCGAGATTACCCAGGCCCTGCGTCCGGGACGGAATGAGATTCTGGTGAAGGTGGTGCACCAAGCGCCCAACAGCCGCTGGTATACTGGGGCCGGTATTTACCGGGATGTGTGGCTGAAGACGCGTCAACGCAATTACCTGGTCACCGACGGAGTGTATATCTCAACGCGGCTAAGTGGACAGGATCTTCACAGCTGGGTCTTGGAGATCGAGACGGAAGTCGCCCTTGGTTCCGCAAGTCCCGTCCAGCTGACCCATGCCCTCTATTATGGCGGGGATATTCTCGCCCGTTCCAGCCAAACTTGGGATCCCAGGGATGGCCTGGAGCGGAACCATCAACGACTTACGGTGGAAGGTGTAAAGCTCTGGAGTCCCGACTGCCCCGCCCTGTACCAGCTGGTCACCACCTTAGGGGGAGAACAGGGTACAGAGCCCCTGGATACCGCGGTCCAGCCTGTAGGCTTCCGGCAGATCCGACTGGACCCCCAGGACGGCATGTTTCTTAATGGAAGGAAGTTCAAGCTGCAGGGGGTATGTGAGCACCACGACCTTGGAGCTTTGGGAGCAGCCTTCAACAAAAAGGCCTTGGAGCGGCGGCTCAAGATCCTCCAAGAGATGGGTGTTAACGCCATTCGTACCGCCCACAACCCGCCGGCCAAAGGATTGATGGATCTGGCGGATCAAATGGGGTTTTTTGTCGTTTCGGAAGCCTTTGATATCTGGGAGCGGTCCAAGACCCCCTTCGATTACGCCCGCTTTTTTCCTGGGTGGGCTGCAAGGGATGTGGCCAGTTGGGTGCGGCGAGACCGTAATCACCCCAGTTTACTGATGTGGAGCATCGGCAATGAAATCCTCGACACCCATCTAGGGGAGCGCGGGGCGGTCTTGACCCAGATGCTGATCGATCTTGTGCGTGAACAGGATCCCAAGGGTAACGCCTGGATCACCTTTGGCTCTAACTACCTTCCCTGGGAGAATACGCAAAAGTGTGCACAGCTCTTGGATGCCGTGGGATACAATTACGGAGCGAAGCTTTACCACGATCATCACCTCAAGTATCCCCACTGGGTGATCTATGGCAGTGAGACAGGCTCGGTGGTGCAAAGCCGAGGCATCTACCATTTCCCCCTGGAGCGGCCGATCCTCGCCGATGATGATCAGCAGTGTTCGGCCCTGGGCAACAGCGCCGTGAGCTGGGGTGCAAAAAGCGCCGAAGCCTGCCTTGATGTGGAGAGGGAGACTCCTTTTTCCTTGGGGCAGTTTGTTTGGACAGGCTTTGATTATTTGGGGGAACCAACCCCCTATCACACCAAAAACTCCTATTTTGGTCAGGTGGACACAGCGGGCTTTCCCAAGGATTCCTACTACATCTACCAAGCTGCCTGGATCGATTACAGAGTAAAGCCCATGGTGCATCTCTTCCCCCATTGGGACTTCAGTCCAGGGCAGATCATTGACGTGCGGGTGGCTTCCAATGCCCCGCAGGTGGCTTTGATGCTGAACGGCCGGGAAGTAGGCAGGCAGAGTCTGCGCCAACCGCACTTCCTTTATGCTGCCAGCTGGAAACTTCCCTATGAACCGGGTGAGCTTAAGGCGGTGGCCCTCAACGAAGAAGGAGAAGTCCTGGCCACTTCGGTTCGCCATTCTTTTGGCGATGCGGCCAAGATCTGCCTCAAGGCCAGCGCAGACGAGATCGAGGCGTCGGGGGCGGATTGCATTTTCCTGGAGATCACCATGGAAGACCAGGAGGGCTATCCCGTGGAAAATGCCACCAATCGGGTACATGTTACCGTTACCGGTGCAGGCAGGCTTCTCGGTCTTGATAATGGTGACAGCACCGATTTTGACCAGTACAAGGGTACATCCCGGAGGCTTTTTAGCGGTAAGCTCCTGGCCATCCTAGGATCCACGCTGGAGCCTGGCACGATCCGTGTGGAGGTGTCCTCCCCAGGGCTTCCCAGCCAGCAGGCGATCTTCCGCTCGCGGCCTGCTAAGCCGGAGTCCAGACAGGGCAGATCAGCCCAGATGGAGAGTGACGAACGTCCCTGCGTAACAGGTCATTCCCAGGAGGTACCCCTGCGCAAGATCGAACTGGTGGCCGAGGGCGGGCGCAGGCTCACCCCGCAGATGCGAGATACTGTGGTGCGAGCAAAGCTCCATCCTGCCAATACCTCCTATCGGGAACTCCAGTGGCGGGTGGTGAGCGCTGGAGGGATTGATTCGGAGCTGGCCGCTTTGCATCGAGGCCCCGAACAGGTCCGCTTGGAGGCTGCGGGCGATGGCAAATTCCGCCTGCGCTGCTTGAGCAAGAACGGTACCGACTCGGTCCGGCTCTTTGCGGAGTTGGAGTTTGAGGCCCAGGGTCTGGGCAAACTCTTGAAAGACCCTTATGAATTTGTCTCGGGAGGCCTTTATGACTTTGCCGTTGGCGAGGTAGGGAGCGGAAACGAACGAGGTGTGGCCACAGCCCGGGGAGAAGAAACCCAGGTCGGCTTTGCAGATCTTGATTTTGGCCCCCATGGCTCGGACACCATGACCATCTGGTTTTTTGCCTTGAGCAGCGATCCCTATCCGGTCCAGATCTGGGAGGGCCAGCCGGGAGAGACCGGCAGTTCCCTTCTAATGGACACAGTGTACCAAAAGGAGACGAAATGGAACGTGTATCAGAGTGAGACTTTAACTCTGAACAGGCGTCTGGTGGGAATCTCCTCGCTTTGGATTGTCACCCGGGACAAAATGCACATTAAGGGGTTTTCCTTCGCTAGGCCCGATAGGGCCTTCCGCCGCATTTCTGCAGCCGATTACCGAGCAATTTACGGGGACAGCTATCGTCTCCGAGGGGATCGAGTGGAGCAGATTGGCAATAACGTCACCCTTGATTTTGGAGAACTGGATTTCGGCCCTGAGGGAGCCGATGCAATCACAATCCATGGGCATACGCCTTTGGATCGAACCATGATCCAAATCAGCTTCAGCACCGAGGAAGGCGAATATCGTGAACAGGTGGAGTTTATGGGAAGCGAAGGCTATGGAGAGGCCGTTTTTGCTTTGCAGCCCCTGAGGGGAAAGGCCCTGGTGCGGTTGATCTTCTTGCCCGGTTCCCAGTTTGACTTGGCCTGGTTTCAATTTCAGCGTAGAGTCCAGTCCGGACTTTAACCTGGACATAACATAAAGGCCCAATTCCTTCAAAAATTGTTGACATTAGCCACAATGCTAGATACTATTGAAGTATACTACCATGGTAGTGTTAGCTTGGGGGCGATACCTATTCTAGATTTAGCCAGACCACATGGCAAGGGCCGGAGATCTGCACGTGAATACCTCTATCAAACGCTGCGTGCCAAAATCCTGTGTTTGGAACTGAAACCCGGGACGAAAATGCCGGAGCAGGAAGTCTCCGACGAGTTTCAAGTGAGCCGCACCCCAGTTCGAGAGGTTTTTGTCCAGTTGCTGCAGGATGAGTTGGTGGAAATCTATCCCCAGAGGGGGACCTATGTCTCCCTGATCAACCTCAAGCATCTTGAGGAGGGCCGTTTTGTTCGCGAGCTGGTGGAAAAGGTCGTCATTAGGGAAGCAGCGGGCCGGTTAAGTAAGGATGATCTCTTTGAGCTGGAGACGAATCTCGCCTCGCAGAAGATCAGCTATCGAGAAAGAAATTACCTGCAGATGCTGGCCTTGGACGATGCTTTTCACGGGGCGATTTTTCGCGCCTGCGGCAGGGGACGATCCTGGGCTATGGTTCAGAAGCTAGGCTACGATTTTATCAGGGTTCGGGTTCTGCGCCTATCCCATGACTTTCACTGGGACAAAATCCTTTGGCAGCACCAACTGATTTTTAAGGCCCTCAAGGATGGCGACTCGCAGGAGGCGGCGAGGATTATGGGTGAACATCTGCAGATGGTCATTGTCGAAAAGGAGCAGTTGACCGAGGAGTATCCAGAATACTTCGCAGAGCTGAAGGGGGCGGGGCTTCGTTGAGAATCGTAGACATCAGGGCAACAACCGTGTCTGTACCTCTGGAAGCACCTTTGCGCCATAGCAATGGTGAGCACTGGGGTCGCTTTGTTCGAACCATCGTTGAAGTGATCACCGACGAAGGCTTAATCGGTTTGGGAGAAATGGGAGGGGGAGGCGAGAGCGCCGAACTTCAGTTCCAGGGTCTCAAACAGTACTTGGTAGGTCATGACCCCTTTGACCTGGAGGCCCTTCGTTTCAAGATCTGTAATCCCACCGCCAGTTTGTACAATAACCGCACGCAGTTGATGGCAGCCATCGAGTTTGCCTGCCTGGATATCATCGGACAGAGTCTAGGTATCCCCGTCCACAAGTTCCTCGGCGGCAAGCTCCGGGATGAGGTGGCCTTTGCCAGCTACCTGTTTTTTCGCTATTCCAGTGATGACGGACTTTATCCTGAAGTACGCACCATTGGGCAGCTGGTGGATCACACCAGAGATTTGAAGGAGCGCTATGGATTTCGCACCCATAAGCTGAAGGCGGGCGTCTTCCATCCCGAGTATGAACTGGAGGCATACCAAGAGCTGGCTCGGGCGTTTCCCCAGGACTCCTTGCGCATTGATCCCAATGCCTGCTGGAGTGTGGAGCAAAGCATCTGGTTTGCCAGGCGGATCGAAGGGATTCGCAATGACTATCTGGAGGACCCCACCTGGGGCCTAAATGGCCTGCGCCGAGTGGGGGAGAAGACCCGCATTCCCCTGGCCACCAACACGGTGGTGGTCAACTTCGAGCAATTGGCCCAGAACGTTCTCCATCCCGCGGTGGATGTGATTCTTCTGGATACAACATTTTGGGGTGGCATGCGAGCCTGCATTAAGGCGGCCGCTGTCTGTGAAACCTTTCAATTGGGAGCCGCGGTCCATTCCTCGGGTGAATTGGGCATTCAACTCAGTACCATGCTGCACTTAGGGGCCGTGCTGCCTAATCTCACCTTTGCCATTGATGCCCATTACCACCACTTGCGGGACGACATTCTTGTGGGCGGAAAGATGAAAATGGAGCGGGGCAAAATGAAGGTGCCCGATGGACCGGGTCTAGGGATTACGCTTGATCGGGATAAGCTGGCCCATTACGCCGCACTGTATCAAAGAGAGGGTTCCTACCCCTATGACCGCGATTCGCGGCGTCCAGGGTGGTATCCCTTACTTCCTAATGATCGCTGGGCGGATGCAAACCAGAGTGAATAGAGAACAAGCACCGTCTGCGGGCCTTTCGTGCGCAGGCTTTCGCCCGTTCCGGCATGAACGAAAAAAAGGTGCCAGATTTGCACCTGGCACCTTCGCAGCTTGAAGCTTAGCGAGGTAACTCCATCACTTCGCCTTTGAGTTCAACTTGGATGGAGAGTGGTTTTCTGCCCGTCAGCCGTAGGCTTAAGGTATCGGGCTGGCTGCCACCGACAACGATCTCGATCGGTCCTGGTTCCACCAAACAGGCTCCTTCTTGGTTAAAGACAGCCATTTGTCTTGGGGAAAGGGTGAAGGTAAGGGTTCTGGTTTCTCCCGGCTGGAGGGACACCCGCTGAAAGCCCTGAAGTTCAAAGTTGGGAGTGGGCACCGAAGCTTCCTTATGCCTGAGATAGAGCTGTACCACTTCGTCGCCGGCCAGGCTGCCCACGTTTTTCAGATCGACACTCAAGGTCAGACTGTCACCGGTGGTGATTGGACTCTTGTCCGGAGTTAGGTTACTGTAGGCGAAATCTGTGTAGCTGAGCCCATAGCCAAAGGGATAGAGGGGTTCCTCCTTGAGGTAACGGTAGGTGCGGCCCTCCATGGAATAGTCAGTGAACTCGGGGACTTGGTCTAAGGACTTCACGAATGTCACCGGCAGACGACCCCCGGGACTGTAATCCCCGAAGAGAATATCGGCCAGGGCATTGCCACCTTCTTCGCCGGGATACCATGCCTGCACGATGGCGGGAACATGCTCCGCAGCCCAGTTGATGGCCAGGGGACTGCCGCTAAAGAGAACGAGAACAACAGGCTTGCCAGTCTGGCATATCTCCTTTAACAACAGTTCCTGCATACCTGGAAGGTTCAGCGAGAGCTTATCGCCGCCGCCGTCTGAGTTAGCGGCCTCCCCTTCTTCGCCCTCTAAGGCCGGGGAGATACCGCCGCAGAAGATCACGGCGTCAGAACGCTCCGCCATGGACAGGGCTTCGGAGAAGCCTGCTGCAGGGCTGTTCCCCCAAAAGCTGGGCTTGGTTGAGATCAAATCGCAGCCCTCAGCATAGAGCACTTTGGTCTTGGGTTCGAGCCTGGCGCGTATCCCGTCCAGGGCGTTCACCAGCTTGCTGGATGTTCCGGCGTAATTGCCCAAGAGGACATTATCTGCATTGGCATTGGGCCCGATGACTGCAATCGTCTTCAGATCTTTAGACAGGGGCAGGAGCCGGTTCTCGTTTTTCAGAAGCACCATGGACTGTCGGGCCATCTCTCGAGCCAAGGCTCGGTGCTGATCGCAAGCCACAATCTCAAAGGGGATCTGGGTGTAGGAAACCTTTTCTTCGGGATCGAACATCCCTAAACGGAATTTCGTTTGCAGTAAGCGGGCCAAGGCCTGATCAATGGTCTGCTCATCAATGAGTCCCTGCTTCACCGCCTCCACCAGATAGGGGTACACCCGGCCGCAATTGAGGTCGCAGCCATTGTTTACGGCCAAGGCTGCTGATTCAGCAGGAGTCTTGGTCACTTGATGATAAGTATGTATGTCATGGATCGCTCCGCAGTCCGATACCACATGGCCGTCAAATCCCCACTGGTCTCGCAGAATGTCCTGCAGGAGGGTGGGACTGGCACAGCATGGTTCGCCATTGGTGCGATTGTAAGCTCCCATCACAGATTCTACCCTGCCTTCGATTACAAGGGCACGAAAGGCCGGCAGATAGGTTTCATAGAGGTCTTTCTGGCTAACCCGGGCGTCAAAACTGTGGCGCAGGTTCTCTGGACCGCTATGTACTGCAAAGTGCTTGGCGCAGGCTGCAAGCTTGAGATACTCTGGATCGTCACCCTGTAATCCTTGGACAAAGGCAACACCGAGCCTGCTGGTGAGGTAGGGATCCTCCCCATAGGTTTCCTGGCCGCGGCCCCAGCGCGGATCCCGGAAGATGTTGACGGTTGGAGTCCAGAATGTCAAACCTTTGTAGATCTCACGATCACCTTTGCGAGCGGCCTCGTGGTGTTTGGCCCTGGCTTCATCGGCAATCACATCAGCCGCTTCCCTGAGAAGCTCATCGTTAAATGCAGCGGCCATACCGATGGCCTGGGGGAAGACAGTGGCGATCCCGGCACGTCCCACGCCATGAAGGCATTCGTTCCACCAGTTGTACTCTTCAATATTTAGGTGGGGAATGGCTCTGGAGTTGTACACCATTTGCGAGATCTTCTCGTCCAGGGACATACGGGACAAAAGGTCACTGATGCGCTCTTCCATCGTTCGATCCACTTGTCGAAACAGCATTTGATCTACCACCTTTCTATGTTTTCCCATGTGGTCATCATATCACACTACAAGAGTACTTAGAAGGTATGAATATTGCGAGTTGGAAAGGAAGGGGTTTGTGGAGGATTTCAAGAACTTACCAGACTATGGTTGTTGGTTGAAGTATGATTTGTTGGAGAACGAGCTTTTCCGCCGTCGATATCAAGGACGGCTTCAGACCATTTCCCTCTATGAAAATGGTTCCTTGACCCCGGCGATCAGAACAGAGCTCTTGCGGGGGATCGGGGGGTTGCTGGGGAGCGAACCCGCAGTCTTGCCTCCCTCGGCCGCCGCCTCCGTGCGGGTGATTAGGGCAGCTGAGGCAGGTGATGTGCTGGGACCAGAGGGCTACCAGCTTCGTGTAGAGGACCAGGACTCCCTGGAGGTTGTCATTACAGGCGCAGGCGAGCGGGGATGCCTCTACGGCACCTTTGCCTTCCTTCGTCTGCTGCAGATGGGGGAGATCAAAGGCGGGTTTCATCGCACCGAAGTTCCTGCAATGCCCCTGCGCATGATCAATCACTGGGACAATCTCGATGGCACAATTGAGCGCGGTTATGCCGGGCGATCCATCTTCTTCAGGGACCATGAACTGTGCAGGGATCTGGATCGTGTTCGGGATTACGCCAGGCTTCTGGCTTCGGTTGGGATCAACAGTGTTGTGGTGAACAATGTCAATGTCCATGCGGCGGAGACGCAGCTGGTTGCCTCTCGCCTGGAGATGGTGCAGACATTGGCCGGGATTTTCCGGGAATACGGTCTTCGGGTTTTTCTCAGCATTAACTACGCCAGTCCCCTGGAGTTTGGCTTGGACAGTGCCGATCCCCTGGATGTCGCAGTCCGGTCTTGGTGGAAGGAGCGGGTAGAGGTGCTTTATGCCGAAATTCCCGACTTGGGGGGATTTTTGGTGAAGGCCGACTCGGAGAACAGGCCCGGTCCCTTTACCTATGGGCGAAGCCAGGCCGATGGCGCTAACATGCTTGGAGAAGCCTTAGCTCCATTTGGCGGGGTTTTAATCTGGCGCTGCTTCGTGTACAACTGCCAGCAAGACTGGCGGGACAAGAAAACGGATCGGGCCAGGGCCGCCTACGACTATTTCAAACCCCTGGACGGGCAGTTTAGGGAGAATGTGATTCTGCAGATCAAGAACGGACCCATGGACTTTCAGGTGCGCGAGCCCGTTTCGCCCCTGTTCGGCGCGATGGAGGCCACCAAGCAGATCGTAGAGCTCCAGATTACCCAGGAGTATACGGGGCAGCAAAGGCATCTTTGTTACCTAGTACCCCAGTGGAAGGAAATCCTGGATTTTGATACCTACGCCCAAGGACCAGGGTCTACCGTGGCGAAGGTGGTTTCCGGCGGGATGGCCGGGGTAGTTAATGTGGGGGATGATCCCAATTGGACCGGTCATACCCTAGCTCAAGCCAATCTCTACGGCTACGGCCGGCTGGCCTGGGATCCTAGGCTTCAGGCGGAGCAGATCACCGAGGAATGGATCACCCTCACGTTTGGCCATGATCTTCAGATTCACCAGACCATTGGCCAGATGCTCCTGAGCTCCTGGGAAGTTTATGAGAACTACACAACTCCTTTGGGGATCGGCTGGATGTGCAATCCCAATCATCACTTTGGACCGAATGTGGACGGGTATGAGTATTCCAAATGGGGTACCTACCACAGGGCTGACCACTTCGGAATTGGTGTTGATCGCACCGTGAGAAACGGCACAGGTTTCGCCGGTCAATACCGCCCGGAGAACGCCAAAATGTATGAGTCCATGGAATCCTGTCCCCAGGAGCTGCTCCTGTTTTTCCATCGGGTACCCTATACCTACAGACTGAAGACGGGAAAGACCCTGATTCAGCACATCTATGACACGCACTTTCTCGGTGTGAAGCAGGTTCAGGGCCTGATTTCCGCCTGGACTTCGATCCAGGGGAGGATCCATGAACACACCTATCTCCATGTCCTGGATCGCTTGGAGGAGCAGCTGCTCCATGCTATGGAATGGAGAGATGTGATTAACACATACTTCTACCGAATTTCCCGAATTGAAGATCAGCATAATCGGGAGATTCACAGTTAAGAAAGGAGAGGATGAACATGCGTTATCTTTTAGGTTTGGATGTTGGCACCTCTGCTGTGAAAGCAGTGTTGTTGGAAACAGGCGGTCGCTTGGTCGGGAGTGTTTTGGAAGAATACCCTCTCTCCACACCCAGGCCAGGTTGGTCCGAGCAGAACCCCGAGGACATGTGGCAGGCTACAATAAAAGCGGCGGCAAGTATTGTGAGCAAATTCAACGTCGCGCCCTCTGCGATTGTAGGCATTGGTTTATCGGGTCAGATGCACAGCTCGATCTTCCTGGACCAAAACAAGCAGGTGATTCGCCCCGCTATTCTCTGGAATGACGTGCGGACCAGTGCCCAGTGCCGTCGGATTGAAAATACCATGGACCGCGACCTTCTGCGCTCAGAGATCTGCAATCCTGTGCTCGAAGGCTTCACACTGCCGAAAGTGCTCTGGCTGAAGGAGAATGAGCCGGAGAACTATGGCCGATTGCGCCATCTTGTACTTCCTAAAGACTATATCCGTTTTCGTCTCACCGGTGAGCTGCAGATGGAAGTGTCCGATGCCGCTGGGATGATTATGATGAATGTGCGCAAGGCCAAGTGGTCCGCGCCCATCCTTGAGGCCTTTGACATTGATGAAGCAATTCTGCCGCCCATCATTCAGTCTGCGGACGTGGCGGGAACGATCACAGCTGAGGTAGCTCGCCTCACCGGTCTTCAGGAAGGAACCCCTGTGGTTGGCGGCGGTGCAGACAATGCCTGCGGCGCGGTTGGCTCCGGCGTAGTCACTCCAGGCCGGGGCATGGTTAGCTTGGGCACGAGCGGGGTGATCCTGGCCCACCTTGCTGAACCGAGACTCTTGGAAAAGGGCACTGTGCACATGTTTAACAGTTGCATACCCGGGCAGTTTTATATGATGGGAGTTACGCTGTCGGCGGGGCTTTCCTTTAGCTGGTTTAGAAACACCGTGGCCCCAGGGGAAAGCTATGACAGCTTGACGGGCAGGGCCCGTGAGGTGCCCGCCGGGAGCAGGGGTTTAGTATTTCTGCCTTACCTCTCCGGTGAACGTACGCCCCATGGCGATGCCAATGCGCGGGGTAGTTTTGTGGGCTTGAGCAATACCCATGGAGTTGCGGATCTGACCCGGGCGGTCTTGGAGGGAGTGGCTTTTGCCTTCCGTGACTCGGTGGAGCTCTTGCGCCAGGCGGGTTGGAACGGTTCGTCTCTCAGAGCCTTAGGCGGCGGAGCACGCTCACCTCTATGGAAGGAGATCATTGCCAGTGCCACTGGATTAGTGCTGGAGGAGATCAATATCGACGAAGGGCCCGCTCTGGGAGCCGCCATCTTAGCCGGGGTGGGGGCCGGCGTCTACAAGAGTGCGCCGGAAGCAGTGGATAGCATCATCCAAGTGAAATCGGCAGTGGACCCGAATCCCCAGTGGCAAACGACCTATGAGCAGCTCTATCAGGTCTATCGGGATCTGTATCCAGCTCTGAAAGGCAGTTTCGATAACCTTACTCAGTTTGCTTAAGACTTAAGATCACACCGGAAGGACACCCTTCCGGTTTTTTGTTCTTAGGTTCCCGAACGTCGCCAAAAGGAGGGCAAAAAGAGGAGCATGAGGGGGTAGATCTCCAGTCTTCCCACAATCATGAGCAAGGATAAGACAGCCTTGCTGAAGACGGAAAGGTGAGCAAAGTTTCCCGTGGGGCCCACAAGACCCAGTCCCGGGCCGATATTATTAATCGAGGCAATAGCCGCTGTTGTGGACGTGGTCATGTCGTTTCCGTCCAGGGCCAAGAGCAGGATGGCGGCACTGGAGAGGAGTATGGTGAAAAAGAAAAATGCCATTACGCCCCATAAGGTTTCCTCATCCACAACCCGTCCGTTAATTTTCACCGTCTGCACTGCTCGGGGGTGATGGATCTTCGTGACTTCCCGTTTAATGATTTTGAACAGCAGGATGATACGGATGCATTTCAGGCCGCCTGCAGCGGAACCCGCGCTCCCTCCGATAAACATGAGCAGAAGCAAAACCACCTGGCTGAAGGCGGGCCAAAGGGCATAATCTGCCGTTACGTAACCGGTGGTGGTCGTGATCGAGCCCACCTGGAAGAAAGCATGCCTCAGTGCGGCGCCGAGGGAAGGATACACTCTACCATAGAGATTCAGTACAAGGAGTATAGTGGCCGCCGCCACTACGGTCAAGTAAAAACGGAGTTCTTCGTCTCGCAGTGCAGATTTCATGTCTTGCTTGAAAGCGGTGTAATACAAAGAAAAGTTCACTCCCGACAAGAGCATAAAAAAGGTGGTGATGATGTCAATGTACACACTGTTATAAGCGGCCAGACTTGCATTTTTGCTCGAAAATCCGCCGGTGCCTACCGCACCAAAGGCATGGATCAGAGCATCAAAGAGGGACATGCCGCCTAGAAGAAAGAGCACAACTTCTACTGCCGTCAGCCCGAGGTAGATTAAATACAAAATTTCTGCCGTTTGACGAATTTTCGGCACAAATTTTCCAGGAGCGGGTCCAGGTGTTTCTGCCCGCAAAATATGAAGTGGATTTGGCTGCACGGAAGGCAAGATGGCAATCATTAAAACGAGGACACCCATGCCGCCCATCCAATGGGTGAAGCTTCTCCAGAACAAAATGCCTTGGGGCAAAGCTTCAATATCCCGCAGGATCGTCGCTCCCGTGGTACTAAATCCGGACACGGATTCGAATACGGCGTCCATCACAGCAGGGATGGAGCCGCTCAGGACAAAAGGCAGAGCTCCCAAGACGGAGACAAGAATCCAGCCCAGAGCCACAAGGGCAAAGCCGTCACGGGTGTAAATTGACGTATTTGGGGTGGCAATTCGCAGTAAGCTAAGCCCAATCACGCTAATGATCAGTATAGACAGGATAAAGGCCAAGACCTCTATCTCTTTATATAGAAGCGATACTCCTAGGGAAGGGAGCATACAAGCTGCTTCTATACAGAGTACCGCCCCAATGCTTTTGAGAATCATCCTGTAATTCATCGATCATGCCCCCGGATGAACAATGTCACTTAAGTCCGTCAGTTTTTTGCCTGTGGCAATCAGGATCACGCTGTCCCCGGCGAGGATCACATCGCTGCCGTGGGGGATGATGATCTCGTTTTTTCTCACAATGGCGGCAATCAAAACACCCTCTATGATGGGCAGGTCCTTCAAGGGCCTATTGAGAATTTCCCCCTGCTTACTGGCGGTAAACTCGATGGCTTCCGCTCGGCCACCCATGATCCTGAAGAGCGAGTCGACAGAGTTGCCCCTGGCGTTTTGCAGGCCGCGTACATACTGCAAAATGTAGTTGGCCGTGATCAGTTTGGGGCTGACCACACTATCAATGTTCATATTGCTCACGATCATGGAGTAGTTGATCCGGTTGATTTTGGCCACAACCTTCTGCACACCATATTGTTTGGCCACTAAAGCAGCGATCAGGTTATCTTCATCTCGGCCCGTTACCGCGATAAAGGCCCCCATATTGCTGAGATTCTCGGAATGCAGCACGCTTTCATCAGAACCATCGCCCCAGATAATCAGGGCACTGGGGAGTAATTCCGTCAGTTCAACACAGCGGCTGCGGTCGATTTCAATAATCTTGACCTTAATCTCCAGCTCATGCAGGTACTTGGCCAGATAGTAGGCGATCCGGCCGCCGCCCATGATCATGGCGCTGCGGATCTTTTGCACATGGACACCGATACGTTGACAGAATTGAACAAGCCTAGAAGGCCGCCCAACAATGTAGATGGTATCCTCTTCTTCGATCACAAAATCGCCCTTGGGAATGATCACCGTATCCCCTCGTAAAACTCCGCCGATCAGCACCGTGGAAGCATATTTCCTGGTAATATTCTTCAGACTCATCTGCACGATGGACATGTCGCCGGTCACCTTCATCTCCATCATCACGACGCGACCTTTGGCGAACACCTCCACATTGACCGCGGGCGGGAATTCCAGCAGTCGGGATATTTCGCCGGCCACTGCCTGTTCCGGATTAATGACCATGTCCAAATCCAGGTCTTCTTTCAGCTGAGCAAGCTCATCGGCATATTCCGGATCCCGGATTCTGGCAATGGTATGTGCCGCTCCGAGTTTCTTCGCCGTCAGGCAGCAGACCATATTAATTTCATCGCTCGTTGTGGCTGCAATGAGCAGATCCGCTTCCTTTACGCCAGCTTCCAGCAGAGTCTTGGTACTTAAACCATTGCCCCTGATGCACATGACGTCCAAGTACTCGCCGGCCTTTTTCAAAGCCTCGGGATCTTTATCAATAATGACCACGTCATTGTCTTCTTTGGAGAGGTTCTCGGCTAGGTTGTAACCGACTTTGCCATCACCGATAATGATGATTTTCATCTTTACCCTCCTTACAAAGCTTGGTTGTATTATA
>DUPN01000060.1 GCA_012838305.1 Bacillota bacterium
CATGGGGTTGGCTCCGGGCGCAAAGGGCTCACCCTTCTTGCGGCCGTCAGGTGTGTTTCCGGTGGCCTTGCCATAGGTCACATTGGAAGTAATGGTCAAGAGGGACAGGGTGTGTTCTGCGCCTCTGTATGCTGGAGTTTTCCGCAATGCGTCCATGAAGTAGCGATTGACCTCAATGGCGATATCATCCGCTCGGTCGTCGTCATTTCCATACCTGGGGAAAGAACCTTCAATCTGAAAGTCCACTGCCACTCCCGCGTCGTTTCGAATCGATCTGACTTTAGCATATTTGATGGCAGAGAGGGAATCGGCTACGATGGATATTCCAGCAACCCCAAAGGCAATGTAGCGGTGCACAAAGGGATCATGCAGAGCCATCTGGCTGGCTTCGTAAGCGTATTTGTCATGCATGTAATGGATGGTGTTCATGGTCTCCACATAGATCCTAGCCAGCCGATCCATGACCTTCTGGAAGGACTCCATGACAGTATCGTAGTCCAAGACATCCTGAAAGATGGGTTCAATCCCAGAGATTACGGGAACGCCGGCGATTTCATCCACTCCACCATTGATGGCATAGAGTAGGGCCTTGGCCAAGTTCGCCCGAGCTCCAAAGAACTGCATGTCCTTGCCCACCCGCATCGCGGAAACACAGCAGGCAATGGCGTAGTCGTCCCCATAGATGGGGAGCATCGAATCGTCGCTCTCGTACTGGATGGATGCAGTCCGGATACTCATATCGGCACAGTATTCCTTAAACTCTCGGGGCAAACTATCAGACCACAGCACCGTCATATTGGGCTCAGGAGATGTGCCTAGGTTAACCAAGGTGTGCAAAAACCTATAGGCGGTCTTGGTAACGAGGGGCCTTCCATCCTCTCCCATACCGCCAATGGATTCGGTGACCCAAGTTGGATCGCCAGCGAACAATTCGTCATACTCGGGTGTTCTAAGATGTCTAACCAGGCGCAGTTTGATCACCAGTTGATCGATGAGTGCCTGGGCGGTTTGTTCGTCGATCAGCCCCAAGTTGAGATCACGCTCAATATAGACGTCAAGGAAAGCCGTGTTTCTGCCCAGACTCATGGCTGCTCCATTGTTTTCCTTAACAGCGGCAAGATACGCAAAATACAGCCACTGCACCGCCTCCTTGGCGTTTCGGGCAGGGCGGCCAATGTCATAACCGTATTTTGAGGCCATAGATTTCATCTCGTCCAAAGCCCGAATCTGTTCAGACAATTCCTCTCGAGCTCGTATCGCTTCTTCTGTGGTTAACACCTTGTGGTTCGCTTTATCCTGGAGGCGCATTTCCTTCAGATAATCAACCCCGTATAAAGCAACCCGCCTATAGTCGCCAATAATCCGGCCGCGACCGTATGCATCTGGTAGACCTGTGAGCAACCCCACCGAACGCACCGTTCGCATTTCGTTTGTATAGGCATCAAATACACCTTGGTTGTGGGTTTTCCGATATTCTTGGTACCTCGCCTCCAACTCGGGATCCATTTTGAGCCCATAGGCCTTCAGGGAGTTTTTTACCATGCGGAAACCACCATAGGGGTTCATGATTCGTTTCAGCGGTTCATCCGTCTGCAGTCCCACAACAAGCTCCTTGTTTTTGTCAATATATCCGGGAGCGAAATTATCAATACCACTAAAGCGCTCTAGATCGACATTAATTGTCCTGGTCCTGACTTCTTCTTGGATTCGTGCGTTCACATCGTCCCAGAGGCTGATGGTATCTTCCGTTGGGCCTTCCAGAAAACTCTCGTCACCATAGTAGGGGTGATAGTTTTTCTGGATAAAGTCCCTCAAATTGATCCCTTCAGACCAAGGGCCTGGCTTAAAGCCTTCCCATGCGATGGCCATTTCGTTTCGTGCGAATAGATTCTCCTGCAAAATGCTCATCCTCCTGGTGCCACTTTGCTCAGTGCAGTCGCGGCGGTCATAGTCTCTGCGCCTATAGTATAACGTTCATTCAAGAAAAGCGCTGTGACCTGAATCACTTTTCTTGATTTAGGGAGAAAAAAGGGGTCGTACCCCATGACTATCCGGTCATGGGGTACGACCCCAGATCTTTCTTTCCGGTTTGGCCCGGTGACTACCGAGTCACAGGGTCAGACCCCGATCCGCTTTGTAGCCCCAACGCTGCCATGTTCTGCAGAGTAATGGGATTCCCCTGGCAGAGCTGCCTGGCCACGGCTTCTAGGCGCAATGATCGGGCTTGCACAAAAAGATGATAATCCGTACTGATCTTGGCGTTTCGATCCTCCTTGCTCAACCCCTCATAGCCACCATTAGCAAGCTCGTCAACGGGTATCAAGTGGCTATTCAAACGATGATGGACTGTTGCCTCATCAGCCCATTTGTAACGTTCCTTCATATAGAAAAGGGGATCTTTGCGCCCAATAGTGCGGTTCGTATCTCCTTCGATCAACGCGCAGTTTACTGCAATAGAACTATTGGTAATCTGAGCTTCTCTCAATAACGCATCCGGGAAAATGTGGTGATAATTTCTGTTACTGATATTGTCACGAGTCGCCACTTCACCTGTGGCAAAATCCTGAGCGCCTAGTTTGAGCGATATATCTAAAATTGCCCGACCCACAATGCTCGCTCTAGTGGGCCAAGGGGCCGCACTAATTGTTTTTGCCGAGGCAATCTCGTATTCCGCTGCGTTGAAGATGGGAATCTGTTCTTCTGTGTACACTTGATCTGTTTGGCCTAATTTACTCAGAAACAAGTTCTTCAAAGCAATGTAATCTGCATAAGCACGGGTTGCTGCAGAGCTTTCGTATCTATCAGTCAAGAAGGCTCGCCAAATATACTTCCTCAGTATTCTTTCACACCACCCTCGGGCGTCACCGGCTTCAGGGATATAATTATACAGAGCGGCGCCAACCCACAAAACCGCATTGGTAGGTAATCTACGGTCATCGAAGACCTTCTCGCCAATTAGAAATCTTGTCATTCGATTCAAGCCTTGTGCCATAGCATCCCAATTGTCCATCATAACCTTCTTGTCAATCTCCTCTGCTCCTCGCCTATTTGGCATCCGATCTTGCAGCAGGGCAGACGTGTTTAAAATCAGACGTTCAGGATGGTCAAAGTCTTTCACCTGGGGAAAATCCGCTAATAGCTTATCTCGTTTCTCGTGAAGTGGAAGATTCACCTCGCTTTCTACTTGCGCAACTATCACGTCATAGGTGGTCAGAGGTTGACTGTTGGTGTTCATGTTAATGAATACTTCTAAAGCTGTTTTTCGGGAGGTACCCGCGGGGAGAGCTAAATAAGGGAGATTATAGTTGGAAATCGTGGAACGCAGATCCTTGATTTCGTCACTTATATCTTTCTGCAATCTAAAATAATCCCGTAATTTGCCAGGATCAACTGGTTCATCCCCAACCGCTCTCTTGATCCAATCATCAATCTCATCCTGTATGTCATCTGGGCGTAATAGCTCGGTAGGAATCATTCCTCGGTAGATGCAATCGCTAGGACGATCACACCATAGAGGAAACTTCTCACCACTTGACCGATAGTACCTGCTGATGGCCGCTATGGATCGTCTGTCCACCTGGCTGCTAGAGTCGGGAGCAAGCCGCGGTACATGAACAAAGTAGGTTGCCCCTTCGTAGTTGTTCTGCAACACCCGCCACATGGCTGTGAGGCGTTGTTGACCATCTAGCAATTGCTCAAAGACACGATCATCAACTTGCGGTGCTGTCTCTAAATAGCGGGAATAAAAGAGCTCCTTTTCGGCCACTTCCAACACCAAAGTAATGCCCAGGGGCAATTCGTCAATTATGGTCTTCATCATACTGGAGATTCGCCTAACATCCCAAGCTTCGTGTCGCTGGAATCTAGGTAACTTAATCTCTCCTCTTTCGATTTTGCCATACCAGGTCTTCAATGATCGATTACTCGCCTGCATTTTATCACCTCATTTACGTGAACTTTTCTAGCCTTAGAAGGGATTCTCCTGCTAGTTCAGTTCAAGGGGTCTGACCCCGTGACTATCCGGTCATGGGGTACGACCCCTCGCTTCCGCCTCACTTCTCACAAGTCTTCCTCCACATACTCCCGATATAGCCCTCTCTGCTCCTTGGGGCACTCCAAAAGGCGCTCTGGCGATACCAGCGGATCCTCGCTCAGACCCATAAAGGCAGGATAACTGCTCCAAGGGTAGTCCAAGGGGTTCTTTACCATCCTAGCAACCACAGGATTGAGGTGAATGTAGCGGCTTACTTCCATCTTGCGGGCGAGGGATTTAATCAGATCCGCCCGATATCTCCCCTGAAAAAGGGGTCCCACATAGTCATACCTTTTGTTGAAAAAGATAGCGTACATCATGTTCACTTGCTTCATCATTTTCCACAGCTCTACATCGGAAGTTTCCACCTGAAGATGAACATGGTTGGTCATTAAGCAATAGGAAAGAATGCTGCAACCATGATCATTAACGGCGCGAAGTAATCGATCGAGATATACTCTGCGATCCTCGTCATCCACAAAAATTGCCTGGCCTCGATGCCCTCGGCACATCACATGATATATCGCCCCGGGAAACCAAATGCGTCGCTTACGTGCCATTTCCTCCTCCTTTTTTGCCTCTCTAACCTAAACCTTCTCTATGCCTCCAGTTTTGTCCTTCCTGTATTTTGATTCTTCTGACATTTATAAGCGAGTAGTGACCACAAGACCGCTCAGAACCACAAACATCCAAGTCCTAGGTCTCCTCATAAACGGGAGGGAATGCTGTTGGTCTTGTCGAACATGAAGTGCTAGGTATCACAAAGAGAGTATTTCGCCCATGACGATACACTAGGAGGAGATGAAATGCCGACCCGAAGTCTGTTCTGTGTTGCGCTGCTTTTTCTGCTATTAGCTAGTATGACACCAGTCCAGGCCCTTGAAAGAGTCACGATACAGAAAGCATGGGTACTTGTTGAGGCCACAACATATCAGCCTGATGGCCAAATGTGGGAGCGGATGGAATACAGGTATGACCACCTGGGTTGTTGTATTGTAGCAGTAGAATACTGGAGCGACGACTGGGGAAAGTACGGCAGCACGTTTTGGTTTTCGCTGCTTCATCCCACGGACGACTCGGCGCAAAGCGCCCTCCTGTACCTGGATTTTTTTCTGCAACACCAAGTGCCCAGGATCTTCACCAATCTTGGAGGAAACTTTACCCAGAGAACAGCATCCAAATTCCTTGTGGGTGGAATTTTGCGCGTTCCAGACGCTAACGCTCCACAGGTGTACAGACTCACATACGAAGAAAGCAAAGCCACCATTTCAGGAAAAGTCGAGCGCACAAGGGAGCCCTTTCCCACCTGGTGCCTGAAGTTAACACAACCCCTTTATGTTCTCGATTACATTAGTAATGAAGTAATCGTCTGCGATAGAATCTATTTGTACGATTCCACCGATCGCCTTAACGGTATCCCAATTTTCCAGTATGATCAGGCTTGGGTAAGTCTACAGGGACAGTTGGAAAACTACCGCGGCGGTGGCGACATCTTCTTGTATGGAGCAACTTACCTCAAATAGTGTGAATTTACGTCCAATATAGACCAGAAAGGGAGGTTGTCTGGATGCCATTCGTAGCAGCGAAGTGCACGCAATGCGGAAGCAATTTGCAGGTTGACAGTTCTCGGGATGCTGCTCTGTGCCCTCATTGCGAGACACCCTTTGTGACCGAAAACGCCATCAAAAACTACAACACCTATCACCAATACCAAATTCAACACGCTAATCTGAAGGTCCATGACGAGCGCTCAATTCAAAACCGAATTAAGAACGCGGAAGTTTTCCTAACGATGCATAAGGATTACAGGAAAGCTGAGGAGATGTTTCAGGGAATGACGGAAGATGCACCCGCTGATTATCGTGTCTGGTGGGGAATTCTGCGTAGTCAAACCAAAGAATTTTCCGATTTGAAGGCGTACATTAGCATTAGGGATTTAGATCGCTATTTGCAAAATACCTATGACCAAGGTTTGGAGAGCTACATTCAGCATCATGTGCTTAACCGGGATTTCTACCACAAAGCGATGGCTGTTGCACCCACCGATGTGATTGAGGAACTAAAGACTACATGGACCGATTACGGACGTCGAGTCAAGACTGACGCCCAGATCTATCTTGCGCCGAAGAAGGAAAGCAGACTCCAGGGCCTGACCCAAGAGTTGGACAAGAGCATAGAGGAACGAAACAAACTGGAGAGACAAATCCAATCTCGTGAAAAATACCTAAGTTCGTGGACTTCCGTGTTCCGAGAGCTACTTGCTGTGGTATTTTTTGGCTGGCTGACATACCTCGCAGTGAATCATGGAATATCACTGGACTCCCTGGGTTACGGATTGATTTGGTTGCTTGTTGCGGTAGTTCCGGGGTTTCTGGCCTACCTGTCTCTGGCTGACGGGCTATTTGGCCGGGATCACGTGAGGACCATTTTGCGCAGGAATAAATCAGCCTTGGAGGAAATTGAGAAAAAGGTAGCAGAGCAAGAAGAAGTAATCAGGCAGTGTCGGGGGAAATGAGGGTCAGACCCCGTGACTACCCAGTCACGGGGTCTGACCCCTCAATTTCAATCGGAGTAGACTTTGATGTCTTTGTAGTACGCGATCTTGGGTACGTCCCTCCGTGCAATTTCGAATTGGAGCTGA